>JAGMBW010000099.1 GCA_023129535.1 Desulfobacterales bacterium | reverse complement strand
TCCTTCCCAAGGATGTTTGCGATAGTCTTGTCGGTAATAACGTATGTCCGGCCTATCTTTGTGGCAGGGATTTGTCCTTTCTTCACCCGATTGTAAATAGCGATGCGGCTGACCCCGAGAAGGTTGGCCAGTTCAGGGATAGTAATATACTTTTCGTTAGTCATGGCTTTCACCTCAATGATAATGTTAATCCAACTCTTGCGAGCTAACATATGTTACTCTGGCTGTCAAGGATTAACATAAGTTAATGCAGCCTGCGCAGGTTAACGCTTGAAAGCGATAGGTTTGTGGATGCGGCGAACTGCTGAAAAAGTGCTTCCAGACACGAGTAAAAGCTCTCCTCCCTCGCGTCACCCTGGCTGGCGACATCAGTGATTGCTTTGAAGTAAGCTGTTAATATGGCTTTTCTTTTCATAGAGGCCCGACTTGGAACACAGAAATGTTAACAATACATCGAATGCAGCATCCGTAGCGATTGGGCCGGTGAACCTAAGCCCTATTTATAACAATTAAAATAAGTTGTCAACGACTGCTCTTAACAGGGGTTGATCTTACCGGGTTGATCAATACCTTGAAGCTTTCCTATCCGAGTTTGGTCGTGATATAGAAGAGATAAGAAGATTGGCGGATACTTCTCAATAAGTTGGGGCTACTGTCATTGCGAGCGAAGCGAAGCAATCCCTGGCCCAGACCTGCTCTCTCCACATTGGCTGATGAAAAACGAGGCAGGTAGAGGCCGCAAAATGAATAGCATATCGAAAGCAGAGTCGCGCCCCTGGCCCAGACCTGGTTGGGGAGCGTGATAGCCTCTTGCAACGGTGTCGCGCCAGGGCGGGCAGGGCGAGCTCCAGGTGATGAGATTGCCACGTCGCTTCGCTCCTCGCAATGACAGCAAATCCTAGTGTCAAGGAACTACCCCAACTTATTGAGAACTTACGATCGGCCCGTCGCTGTTTACAATGAAAAAAGAACTCGAAGAAAAACTCGCAAACCTTCCCTCCGCACCGGGTGTCTATCTGATGAAGGATGTTAGGGGGCAGGTCCTTTACGTGGGCAAGGCAAGAGACCTGAAAAAACGTGTTAGCTCCTATTTCAGCAGTACAGGCCAAAACGATTTGAAGACGAATCTGCTCATCGAAAAAACTGACCACTTTGACACAATCCTGACCCACACGGAAAAGGAGGCCCTGATCCTTGAGTCGAATCTGATCAAACGACACCACCCCCGCTACAACGTGATTCTCAAAGACGACAAACGCTATCCGTGCCTCCGGCTTGATATGAAGAGCCCATATCCCAACCTGACTATTGCTCGAAAGATCAAAAGGGATGGGGCGCTCTATTTTGGCCCCTATCCCTCGGCAGGCGCCGTGCGGGAGACCCTGAAATGGATCCATAGCACCTTTAAAATCCGCAAGTGCAAGTCCAGCACGGTCAGGCCCCGCCAGCGGCCGTGCCTGAATTACCAGATGGGGCTTTGCTTAGGGCCGTGCAGCCGGCCTATACCGCCTGAGATCTACCAGGCCGTGGTTGAAGAGGTGATCATGTTTCTGAAAGGAAGGGCGCCTGAATTGATCAAGAATGTAAAAAAACAAATGGAATCTGCCGCGGCCCAGGAGGATTTTGAAGCAGCGGCGGGACACAGGGACAGGCTATTTGCGATAGAAAGGACCCTCGAAAAACAGGTGGCCACAACCACCGATTTTAAAGACCGTGACGTGCTGGGCATGGCCCGGCAGGGGAGTGCGGCCCTGATGATGGTCCTGTTTATCAGGGGCGGGTTCTTGCTGGGAAACCGGCCATTCTATCTTTCAGAGACCGTGGTCTCTGATGCCGAGATGATGACGTCCTTTGTCAAGCAGTACTATAAAGAGGCCCCCTTTATCCCTGAAGAGGTTTTGCTGCCCACGCCACCTGAAGATCAAGCCCTGCTTGAGGAATGGCTGAGCGATCTGAAAGCCGAAAGGGTTCGCATCCTGATGCCTCAAAGGGGTGAGAAGGCCAGTCTTGTCAGAATGGCGGATCAAAATGCCGCAAAGGCCTTGAAGGAAGAGCTTGACGCGGCTGCAGCCAAACAGGCCCTTCTGGATCGAGTTCAAAGACGGCTGGCCCTGGAGCGACGTCCTGAGCGCATAGAATGCTTTGACCTTTCGAACATAGCGGGCACCGAGGGGGTGGGAAGCATGGTGGTCTTTGAACGGGCAAGACCCGCTCGAGCGGCCTATCGTAAGTACCGTATCAAGTCGGCACCAGGCAGGGATGACTACGCCATGCTGAGCGAGGTCCTCGCGCGGCGCTACAAGAAGGTAGGTGCCCTCCGGGGCGTAGGCCCGGGCCCCTACGGGCCGGAGGCCGGACACCGCCTGCCGGATCTGCTCATGGTGGATGGGGGAAAAGGACAACTCAACGTGGCCGTTGCGGTGCTCAAGGGCTTGAGGCTTTACAGTTCATTCGACCTGATCGGGATTGCCAAAAAGGACCCCGAGCGTGGCGAGACTGAAGACAAAATTTACAAACCAGGACGAAAAAACCCTGTAAACCTAAAAAAGGAACCAGAGGTGCTTCTGTTTTTGCAAAGGATCAGGGACGAGGCCCACCGCTCCGTGATCACCTATCATCGCAAGCGGCGCCTGATGACGTCTCGCCGGTCGGTCCTGGAAGAGATTCCAGGAATCGGAGAGAGGCGCAGAACGGGCCTCCTGAAGCATTTTGGCAGCCTGAAACGCATCAAAGCTGCCTCTGTTGAAGAACTTGCTGCTGTTCCAGGCATGACCCGCCAGGCAGCCAAGGCGGTTTTTGAGGGTTTGAAGTAACCAGTAACCAGTGGTCAGTGGTCAGTAGTCAGTAGTCAGTGGTCAGTGGTCAGTAGTCAGTGGTCAGTAAGCAGTAAGCAGTAGGCAGTGAGCAGCAAGCATTAAGTAGTATCGAGCATCCAGTATCCAGTATCGAGCATCTCAACGGCACGGGCTACTCGATCAACTGACATCACAAATAGCCAGATCAAGCAATGTACAGGATGACGACACCCGATAACATGATGCTGGTTCCAAGAAGCCTGAGCCTGATATGCTCTTCCTTGAATATCAGACCGCCGTACAGAACGCTAAAGATCAAGCTGGTCCTCTTGACAGCGATCATGTAAGAAACCGGGGCAAGTTTGATGGCATGCAAGTGGGCCATCATGGCCACTGCGGTCACTAATCCTCCTAATATAAGCCAGATGGCATTTCGGCCTTTCAAGTTCACTGTTGCCCTATGACGCTTGATGCGCCAGCCCGCAATAGCCGCCATAGGAACGGACAGGATTAACATGAAAAAAACCCCGAAAAACACGGGATCAGAAAGCTGGACGCCCTTTTTTCCCAGAGTGGCTGTCAGGCTCCAGATGACGGCCACTATAAGCATGCGTCGGGAGCCGGGAGACTTGAAGATCGCCTTCAAGGGGGCAAGGGGATGATGGACAAAGTGTTCGATGTTCAACACGCAGGCACCCACTGTGACCATGAGTATGCCGATAAGGCCCTGAGTAGATATGCTTTCGCCTAACAGGACAGACGCTGTAAGGATGGCAAAGACAGGTGTAAAACTCAAGTATGGCACGCTAATGGAAAGGGGTGCGATCCTGATTGCACTGAGATAAATGTAATAGGCAAGAATCTCAAAGGGAATCAGGATAGCTACGAGGCCTACCAGATCCTGGCTTAAGGGGAATGAATCCCTCCCTATCAGCAACGGCACCAAAAATGGCAGAGAGACCAATATCATCCCGCAGCCCGTGGTCCACTCGTCATTGTTGCGCATGAAGAGCTTTGAAAAGAGCTCGCTCGTGGACATCAAATACGCGCAGGCCAGGGAGAGAACAAACCAGTTCATGCTAATTTCCTAACACAGCAACCACCACCCTGCCCCCCCTCGTCCAGACCTGGCCTGTAAACTTTGCCACCTGTGCGGTTAGATATTGGATTTATTGTTAGGGAAGCAAAAAAAGAATTATCACGAAAGCACGTAATGTTCTCAAGGCGAACGCCGCAAAGATTGAAAACACGAAAGGGAACTCTCTGGATGGACGCGCCAACTTGACTTTCAGGTTTTTGTTTCGTGTTTTGCGGCGTTCGCCTTGAGAACAGTACGTACCTTCGTGTTTTCGTGATTGATTTTGATTGTAATAAGCCGTGCAGCCTCAGCTATTTACTCGCTCGATTATGGCCTTGAGGCTGGCAAAACATTTTTTGTTGAAGGGAAATATTATGCGTGGTAATTCCAACAGCTCAGGTTCATCTTCTTCCTCTGGCAAAGCCCCGCGGGTTTCAAATGATCCGCCGGGCACTAAATCATCTGAAAACTTCTCATTTAATGCCTGGATCACATATTCTTCTGGTCGGGTCTTAAGACGCAAGACCACCAAATCTCCCACATAGCGCATGGAGTGATAACGACGATAAAAGGAAGTGATCACTTTTACTGCTTCTTTTTCATCGCTTAGAATGGTGACAAGATCTACGTCTGCCGGTGGGAGATATCCATCTTTGACCAGATAGTCTTGCATGAATTCCATCCATTTTTCCCAATACATATCCCCCTTGGTTTCCAGGAGCACGATTGGTATGGGGTTCCGTTTTCCGGTCTGAACGAGAGTCATGGCCTCCATCGCCTCGTCCATTGTGCCAAACCCACCCGGGAATAGTGCTATAGCATGGGTTTCCTTGATGAATGCGACCTTGCGGTTAAAAAAGTATTTGTACTGAATCATGCGTGGATTAGATGCTATTATTTCATTAGGTGTTTGTTCAAAAGGGAGTTTGATGGTAACAGCAAAAGAATTTTCATGACCGGCCCCCTTATTGGCTGCTTCCATGATACCGGGACCTCCACCGGTAATCACCATAAAGCCGTTTTTAACCAACTGGCGGGTAAAGCGTACGGCCATATCGTAAAGCAGGGTATTAGAAGGGGTCCTGCTCGAACCAAAGATAGTTACTTTGAGCCGGTCCCGATAAGGCCCAAATACCTTAGCTGTGTAACGCATCTCCTTAAGGGTACTATTCATCATCTTTAAATCACCGCGATGTCTGGCATCTTGACCACACTTCAGACTGGCGATAATTAGTTCGCGAATAATATCACGATTTGCATCAATGTCCGCTAAGTCCATCAGTGTCGCGATTTGTTCATCAATGCCTGGATTCGGCTTATGAAAACGAAGTTCCATAGAAAACTTAGCTCCACTTCGCTCCGAAATTGGTCGAGTGGTCGAGTAGTCGAGTGGTCGAGTGGTTCAAGGAGTTTACGACTCGACGACTCGACCATTTAACCACTCGACTAAAGTCGTAGGAATTTCAATGGGTTGTACAAATCCCGAGACGTTATTTAGTTCAAAATCCAGCTCGGGATAATCTTAGAGCATGATGGTTTCAAGCAACCTTTCAACAGCTTCATTTACCACATCTTCAGTCAGGGGGGCTGCTTCATAGGCACCCAGTCTGTTGTATCCCACGCCGGACCCTTCCCAGATTTGACAGCCGCTGACAGTGTCCCAAATTTGCCCGGAAATCTTTACTGAGTGGAGCACCGATTTCCGGCCAAAGGTCCAAACCACGGTAACCGAAGTATCAGACTTGACATCACCAACCACCGCCGTACTAATAAAAAGATAGCGACAATGAAGTGCCTTACCAAAGCTCCTGAGCAGGCCGCCATCAACACCTGTCTTAGGGAAATCACGGTCAAACTTGAGATAGCTGGCAGTCAGGCCTGCATCATTCAGCCGCTTCAGACAGTCGCCCGGAGAAATAACCCGGAGCGCTGGCCATGTGGATTTCATCTTGATGTCATGAAAACCTCCTTTTTTCAAGATTCGTGGCTTCGTGGAGTTTACGGCGATGACTTTAAGGCCCTGCCTACCTGTTGTCAACCTTATTGAACCAATTCAACAATCCCCAACATTACCATTATTTTACTTGCATAAACCGTATGTTCTCAATAAATAGGGGTAAATCCTTTGCCGGGCCACTTTTCTGGATTCCCGCTCCCCGATCGGAGTCGAGGACAAGCTTCGCGGGAATGACAGCAACTTGGTTTATCCCCGCCTTCGCGAGGACATGTTTTGTCATTCCCGCGTAGGCGGGAATCCAGGAGGCTTACCCTGATTTATTAAGATGTTACCATAAACCCTTTCAGTCTGGTAAAGAGTTGAGGCACCTATGTGGTACTACGATACAAAAGTTGGCACATTTTCCATTCGTCCTGAACCCGGCAAGCCAGGCAGCTGGCTTTTGTCGATAGACGTGGTGGAGCTCGGCTTTTATACTTCTCCCGACTTGGCCGCCAGTGACGTCTTCAGACAAACGACTGGCTGGGATGAATGGGACATGCTTGAGGATGTCACCACACCGACGGATTTAGGCAATTGGGTGGCTGGTAAGCCGTATTAATCCAACAGAGCGAGATTGTCGCCAGCATGCTTATGCCTCAACATGTAGCCCTTCTACCTTTTTTTCAAGCTCCCTTATTCCTGAACCTGTCAGGAACAGGTTTAACCACTCGACTAAAGTCGTAGGAATTTCAGCAATTTGTAGAAATTCCGAGTAAGTTCTCAATAAGTCCGGGTAGTTCGTTTGTTGTCATTGCGAGGAGCGAAGCGACGTGGCAATCTCATCGCCTGGAGATTGCTTCGCTCCGCTCGCAATGACATAAGCCGAAGTTTTTGAGAACTTACAATTCCGAGACGTATAATTAGAAGGACTTCAAGGTAAAAAGAAAGTCTCCTTGAAGAAGCTATGAAGCGGACTGTCTATACAATTGGCTCCAGCACCCGTAGCCCGAAGGAGTTTCTTCAAATATTAAGGCACTATGGTGTAGATGTAAGAAGGTTTCCTACCAGTAAATTTGAACACTTTAAGCAAGAGAAGCTTAATCAGCTACTAAAAGCAGAAGGCATTAAATATATCTATTTAGGGAGAGAATTAGGTGGATATAGAAAGGGCGGATATGAGACTTACATGAAGAAAAATGATTATTTAAAAACAATTGACAAATTAGTAAAGATAGCAGAAAGGATGGTTTCTGCCATTATGTGTGCAGAAAGGTTTCCATGGCGCTGTCATCGCAGATTTATCAGCCAAACCTTAAAAGAGAGAAAATGGCAAGTAATTCACATCATTGAAGAGGATAAGACATGGGAAGGCAAAGTGTATTAGAAATCACATCCATAGCGCTCCCCTACGTCTCTTACAGGTAGGCAGTACTGTATCTCAGCCTTGCCTTTTTCAATCGTTTTTCTACATCGCCATAGAATACCAATTCTTCGATCTCAACATCTTCAAACATAGGGGCAATCGTTGCAAGCCTTTTTGTCAGGGCCCTGATGTTGGCCATTGATGAGAAGCTGGCCATTACCGCAGGCCGTACCTCCACACCGGCACGATAAAGATTTTCCAGCGCCCGCACTTGCAGGCTAAACCCCTCTGGCTTTGCCCCGGTCAGTGCAGAAAATTCCTTCTCTGTTGTACCCTTAACGCTAACTCGCACATAAAGGTTTTTGAATCTGGCCAGATCCATGGCATAGCTTTCATCAGAACCTATTAATATCCCATTGGTCTCGAGGATAAAGAGGATATCACCAGGGATGAGTTCAAGGACCTTGAGTAGATGCTCTCTTGAAATGGTCGGTTCATTGCCACTTATCCTCACCCGATCAAAGTTCTTTTTACGGACAATATTGACGAGCTTTCCGGCTACCGCCTCGGGTGAATAAAATCGACCATATGCATCAGGTCTTACCACCTTCTGCCAGGACCAGCAGAATATACAGCGCAAACAGCACCCGACACAATCGGCGGTAGCAATACCTCCATAAAACCTGGCTGATCGGAAGCGATAGTATTTCGTCTGATCGCCCTTACAAACTATCCGGGCCACATCCTCAGCTCTTTTCACCGGGTCGTACATGACAAATCTATTCTAACATGTACAGGCGTCGAAGTTCCATTTTGGGGCACTCTCGATTCATTCCTCGGTCACTCCATACCTCCCTCTTAAAGAAACGTAGAGCACCTCACAGATAGTCCATTCTTTTAGACCCTTGTCGCTTTTTTCAAGCAAAACAAGATATTGAATTCCCCTTTCTATAACAGGTGCAATGAGCCTTCCTCCGCACCTGAGTTGTTCTATCAAAGGAGGTGGAACCTCTTTGCACGCCGCCGTGATACAGATTCTGTCATAGGGAGACATATCTGGATACCCAATCCCTCCATCTCCCTTCACAAGGAGAATATCATTATAGCCCGCACGTTCTAAGTTTCTCTTCGCAAATTCAAAGGTTAGTGGGTCAATTTCAATGGATACAACCAAACCATCTCGTCCGACGATTTCCCTGGCAAGGGCTGTGCCGTAACCTGATCCAAGACCGACTTCGAGAAATTTATGGTCTTTATTCAGACCCAGTGGCTCATAAAAGAGGGGATAACTGTGTGGACATGATATAGTCGCTTCTGCGCCTGGAAGTGGGAAAGGGACTTCAAGATAGGCATAATCTCTGTAAAGAAGTGGTATAAAATCTTCTCTTCTGACCATTAGCATTGCATCTCTTATACGCTCTGATCTCAGATACCGATGCCTGATAAGCCACTTGATCTTCTTCTGTCTTTCTTCCTTTAATTTTTCTCTACTTTTAGTAGGCTCTTTTGGTGGTGGTACTATCCAACCTCGCATTTTTATGTAGGCTCTTGATGCTATTAACGGCAATTAGCGTTCCCGCACAAACGGGTCGGTGTGTTCAACGTACGTCCTAATTTTTTCGCATATTCGCACAGAAACATCTCGCAGACGATGGGCTTTACGCGCCAAAGGCAACCCTTTGCTCCGAGATAGACACACTTCGTGCGGAGATTTGGAAGGCTAAGGACCTGCATTCAGAGTTAAAGCTTGCTTGCCCTGATGCGCCTTCTATGCTCTCGCTTAGATATGCGGCGTGACGGGCCCTTCTTTCTTGTCGTTGGTGTCCAGCCCCTCTCCTCTTCCTCCGCAAAATCGGTCTGGTTCATATCAGGGTAAGTGGCCAGCCTCATCTTGTTTTCAAACTCCATTGAGTCTATGGTTGTCGCACCGTGTTTGGCAGCAAAGCCAGCAATCTCCCTGTCGGAGGTCACTACAACGACCCGTTCCTGTTCCCGGGTGACAATGCTCTTGATAACCGTATCGGCTGACTCCCCTTGCCGCGAAAAAAGAACATGGATTCCCTTCCACTGAGTCACGGCTTCCATA
Organism: Desulfobacterales bacterium; assembly: GCA_023129535.1. Classification (GTDB taxonomy): domain Bacteria; phylum Desulfobacterota; class Desulfobacteria; order Desulfobacterales. The sequence goes on along the minus strand of JAGMBW010000099.1, from coordinate 8,946 downwards.
AAACAGTCTGCATCTGCCCCGTCAAATACCACGGTCATGGGATGATGTTTCGTTTTCTTGTAAGAAACCAGCCGCTGGAGAAGGGCCTCACGGCCCTCCTCAAGACTACGACGCTCAATGGCGCTCAATGTTGGAGACTGACGGATCACGTTGTAGCCATCTATTACGATGTGAAGGGACATTTAGTATTTTGGATTGCGGATTTTGGATTTGCGGCTGACGCCTTGAGAACAGTACGGATTGTACATGATTGGTCCAGGGTCCGAATTACGAGGCTTTTAACCGGGCAATCAGGCGATCCAGGTCCTCATTGCTGTAAAACTCAATCTCAAGCTTTCCCCGATTTCGCCGCCGTATAATACGCACCCTGGTGCCAAGGTGCCGGGTCAGATCGTCGGCCAGGCTTTCAACATAGACATCCTCTGACGTCCGAGCCCTTGCCCTCGAAGCCTTTGGCTTGCGGTCTTTGAGTTTCTTGACCAAAACCTCGGCCGCCCGCACAGAAAGATTCTCAGAGACGATGCGGCGCCAGACCTCTTTTTGCTGAACGGCAGTCTCAGCGCCCAGAAGCGCTCTTGCATGGCCCATAGTTAAGGTATTGTTGACGATATCTGCCTGAATAGGTTGAGGCAGGTTGCGAAGCCGCAAAAAATTGGCTACAGTAGAGCGATTCTGACCCACGCGTTTGCCTACGTCCTCCTGGGTAAGGCCAAATTCCTTGATCAGGCGCCAGTATGCCTCGGCCTTTTCCAGAGGATTCAGGTCTTGCCGCTGGATATTTTCAACCAGAGCCATTTCCACCATTTCGCTCTCAGTAACATCCCTGACAACCACCGGAACCTGTTTGAGCCCGGCCATACGGGCTGCCCGCCAACGGCGCTCTCCAACAATCATTTCATAGCCCGTGGCAACGGTGCGCACGACCAGGGGCTGAATGATCCCTTTCCCCTTGATTGAGTCTGATAAATCCTTTAGCTCCTGTTTGCTGAAACCCCGTCTCGGCTGATACGGATTGGGCCGGATCGATCCAATGTCGCAATAGAAAAAAGAACTTGGCTCTAAGTCCGCTCTTTCCATGTCAGGTATAAGAGCATCAAGACCCCGACCCAATGCCTTTTTCTTAGGCATGCATTTTCCTCCCACCATTCATGATTTCTTTGGCTAAAGCCAGATAACCCTGGGCCCCCTGGGATGTGATATCGTAAAGAAGTACGGGCTTTCCAAAACTTGGCGCTTCTCCCACTCTCACGTTTCTCGGGATACGTGTCTCGAAAACCAGATTTTTGAAGTATTTCTCCGCCTCTTCGGCAACCTGATGGGAAAGGTTGTTTCGTCTATCGAACATGGTCAGGAGCACCCCTTCAATCACAAGCCCGGGATTCAGGTGCCTCTTGATGCGCTTGAAGGTTTGAAGAAGCTGACTTAGACCTTCTAAGGCGTAAAATTCACACTGCAGGGGAATCAACAGAGTATGGGCTGCAGTCAGGGCGTTGATGGTAAGAAGGTTTAAGGAAGGGGGGCAATCAAGCAGTATGTAAGCGTATTCGTCAGCAAGAGGTCTCAACAGGTCCTGGAGGAAGGTTTCCCGATTTGGCTGTGAGATCAACTCCACCTCAGCAGCGATGAGGTCAATACATGCAGGAACAAGTTTTAGATGAGTTAGGTCTGTATCGACCACAAGACTTTCAACAGGGGCCTTTTGAATCAGCCCGTGATAGAGGTTCTTAGAAAGCTCGGCCTTGTTTACGCCCAGGCCAGTCGTCGAGTTTCCCTGGGGGTCGCAGTCAACGAGCAGGGTCTTGCGCTCGGCCACAGCAAGGGAAGCGCCAAGATTCACCGCGGTGGTGGTCTTGCCCACGCCCCCCTTTTGATTGGCTATGCAAATAATGTGACTCACGGAAACATTTTCTACCATAAAACCAGTCTTTTTCAAAGTCATAACAGATGTTCTCGCAACTTCTCAATAACTCCGGGCAATCGTTCCTGGATTCCCGCCTTCGCGGGAATGACGATTCGGTCTAAGTGCCTGTCATTCCCGCGAAAGCGGGAATCCAGTACTATCTGTTCGTAACTTCTCAAAAAGTTCGGGTTTCTCGTTCCCATGCTCTGCGTGGGAACGAGTACCGCTGGGCGCTCTGCGCCCTTACATGATTGTAACCTGCCGGTAGGCAAGCAACTATGAACTCATCGTAGTCCGCATGAGGCAAATTAGCGCAATAATAAACGCAGAGCGTCCAGCGGATTGGGTACCAGAATAAAGAAGGCGTCCAGGTTTTCCTTGATTTATTTATCGTCCACGATTATATTAAAAAATAAGTTGTACTTAGCCCATATTGTAGGAAAGTCGTAACCCATGAATCGTTCCATGCGCCTTACAAGAATAGCCCTAATTGCGCTTCTCATAACACTCATTATCGCAAGAAGCGGCTCTCAAGTCTACGCATTCATGTCCTCTCCTGCCTACTTGACGACGAAGGACGAAAAAGAGCTGGGCAAGGAATTCATGCTTTTTGTCAAGAAACGCCTCACGCTCATTGAAGAGCCGTTCATCGTGAATTACGTCAACAAGGTCGGCAAGCGTATTGTGGCACAGATCCCGTCCCCCCTTTTTGATTTTCATTTTTACGTTGTCAAGGAAGATACTTACAATGCCTTTGCAGCGCCTGCGGGCCACGTATTCATTAACAGCGGGCTTCTGGCTGCTATGGACAGTGAAGAAGAGCTGGCTGGTATCCTCGCCCACGAAGTTGCCCATGTGTTGTGCCGCCACATCTCCAAACAGATAGAAAAGTCCAAAAAAATCGGACTTGTCACACTGGCCGGTATCCTGACCGGGATCTTCTTAGGTGGAAGTGGCGAGGCCGCAGGTGCCATTACCTCAGCTTCCATTGCAGCCGGCCAGTCCCTTTCTCTGAAATACAGCCGTGAACACGAGATACAGGCCGATCAGGTTGGACTGAAATACCTGACAAAGGCAGGTTACGGCGGCGAAGGCCTCCTGCGGGTCTTGAACAAAATACGGGAGAAACGATGGTTTGGACCAGAGCAAATCCCCACCTATTTGACCACCCACCCCGCAGTTGAGGCCAGGATGGCCTACCTTGATACCTGGATACAAGCCCACCCTGAATGGAGCGGGTCGGCCAGATCCACAGATTCAACCGAGCTCCACAAAGTGCGAAACAGGTTGATCGCCCTGTATGGGGATACAACAATAGCCCACATTACCTTTGATGCTGGACTGAGAAAAGATCCAGAGGATGGCCTGGCATACTACGGCAAAGGGCTTGTCTTTCGCCGGGAGGGAAAAAAGGAGGAAGCCCTGAAACACCTCAAAAAGGCTATCCGCTTGCGTCCCCAGGATGCAGATATTCTCCGGGAGCTTGCCCAGACCTATTTCCACATGGGAGATTATGGCAATGCCCTGAAGGCCGTGAGGCAAGCCCTTGCCTTGAGTCCAAAAGACCTGGAGGGATCGTTTCTATTGGCGCGAGCACAAATGGAGATGGGGAATCTGCAGGGAGCCCTAAATAGCTTCAAGACGCTGGTAGACACTGCACCCGATTATCTTCCCGCCATTTATTATTTGGGCGAAACTTACGGAAAGCTCGGCAACTTAGGGGAGGCCCACTATCACCTCGGGATTTACTACAGAGAAAAGGGACAATTGAGGAATGCAAAGTTCCATCTCAAGCGTGCCCTCAATTTCTTGGGCAAAGACACCCGAAAGAGGCTGACTATTGAGAAGGTCCTCAAAGAAATTTCGGGGGCTCAAGGGCATGATCGTATTGAGAAAAATGCATCGTGAAGGTCCCGCGTCCCTGGGTGGCAGACCGGAGGGCCGTTGAATAGCCAAACATTTTGGACAAAGCTACAGTGGCCTTTATGATTTGTATCTCACCGCTTCGTTCTAAGTGTTCAATCTTGCCTCCCCGTGCATTAATATCCCCGATCACGTCCCCCATAAAGGCCCCGGGGATCAGGATCTCCACAGCCATAATCGGTTCCAACAAAAATGGCCTTCCCTTTTGAAGCCCCTCCTTGCAGGCCATGGCAGCGGCTACCTTGAAGGCCAAATGAGTGGAAAAAGATTCTTTGTACGTGCCGCCAATTAGGGCAACCTCAACATCCACAACAGGGTATCCCTGGAGCACGCCAGTTTCCAAAGATTCCACGGCACCCTGCTCAACAGCCGGAACGAATTCTGCTGGCAACGATTCGTCAGGCAAAGTGTTTACAAACCAATTCCCCTTGCCGCGCTCTCTGGGTGACAGCTCAAGTAGCACCTCGCCAAAATGACGAATTCCTCCAATCTCTTTTTCAAATACGGCAGATCCCTGGGCCGCCTGCTCCACGGTCTCCTTGTAAACAACATGAGGCTTACCTACATTGACTTGTGTATGGAACTCACGCTTCAAACGGCCCACCAGGATCTCAAGGTGAAGCTCTCCCATACCAGAGATGATCATCTGCCCGGTGTCCTCATCGTACTTCACATGAAATGTAGGGTCTTCAGCCTCCAGCTTGCTAAGGGCGAGTTCAATCTTTTCCTGGTCAGCATGCGTTTTGGGCTCCACAGCCACAGAGATCACAGGCGCGTAGGCATGGATCGGCTCAAGGAGAATAGGGTTTGACGGATCACAAAGGGTGTCGCCAGTGTCCGAGGCCTTCAGGCCCACGACCCCCACGATGTTTCCAACACGTGCCTCACTGATGCGCTGGCGCTTGTTAGCATGCATCGCAAGAATCCTTGCCACTTTTTCCTTTGTTTGTTTGGTCGGATTGAGAATCTGGTCACCTGTATTTATCCGGCCTGAATAGACCCGCACATAGTTCAATCTACGGCCCTGGTCCATCATGACCTTGAACACTAAAGCAGCTAAAGGTGCCCGCTCCGAAGGAAGGACCTTCTTCACCTGCCCGGTGCCGGGATCTACCCCCTCAACGGGCGGTACGTCCAAGGGGCTCGGGAGGAAGTCAACAATACCGTCCAGAAGTGGCTGTACACCCCTGTTCCTGAGAGCAGCGCCACAAAAAGTAGGGACAAGCCTCAGACCAATTGTGGCCTTTCGGATGCTCGGAACAAGCATCTCAGACGTGATAGGGGTTTCGGCAAGATAGGCCTCCATGATTTGATCGTCAATCTCTGCCACTGATTCAACGAGCTTTTCCCGATAGTCGATGGCCGTTTCCATCAGACTTTCGGGGATGTCCGTAACCCTGAAAGTTGCTCCCAGGGTCTCCTCATCCCAGATGAGTTGTTTCATACTTAGCAGATCAATTATGCCTTGAAAAGACTCCTCAATCCCCACTGGTATCTGCATGACGAGACAGTTGGCCCCAAGCCGATCACGCATCATCCGAACGGTTCCAAAGAAATCAGCGCCAACACGATCCAGTTTGTTCACAAAGGCAATCTTGGGCACATGGTATTTGTCTGCCTGATGCCAGACCGTCTCTGACTGGGGCTGTACACCCCCCACTGCACAGAATACGCCAATCGCCCCGTCCAGGACCCTGAGAGACCGCTCCACCTCAATTGTGAAATCCACATGTCCTGGTGTGTCAATGATATGGATCTCAGCACCCTTCCAGTGACAGGTTGTGACTGCCGAGGTGATGGTGATTCCGCGCTCTTGCTCATCCGGCATCCAGTCCATAACAGCTTCACCATCGTGGACCTCGCCCATCTTGTAGGATCGACCTGTATAGTAGAGTATACGCTCTGTAATGGTGGTCTTACCTGCATCAATATGGGCAATGATACCGATGTTTCGAATCTTGCTTATAGGGAATGCCTTTTGCATTTATATTAAGAAATTAATTCGTAACCCGGACTAGCCGGAAGCAAAACACCCGAAAAACGAATCACGAAAACACGAAAGTACGAAAACACGAAATCAAATACTCATTTGAATTTTGAGCTTCATTTGTCATTTGGGCTTTGCAATTTGTGTTTTTTTCGTGCTTTCGTCCTTTCGTGCTTTCGTGATAATCTTCTAAGCACCTATTTGATCATTAGCATGTCTGGCCGAAAAGGAAATCGAACATCGATGTGACCTGCCAGTGTTTTGGCTTCACGCCCCTCGATCAGGATCTTTACTGAGTCTATCTCCGGGATATTGAGGACCAGTGTATTGACAATAGAGAATATTGTAAACAGCTCGGACAAGGTGCCCCCAGGATGCTTGTCGCTGACGGCCCTGTCAAGATCTACATAGGCAATACCGTCTTCGGTTACATAAAGAGCTAAAAGCCTTGTTTCGGCCGGAACCGTGGGTAAGAGTTCACCCTCTGGCCCCTCAATCAGGGCACAGACAATGCTTCTGGCGCGTTCAACCACGCCATCCGGTTGGACCAGGGTGCGTTCTTCAGCCTTGAGAAATTGATGATCAGGACCCAAAAAATAGAGGTGAGTCCTCATCTTGACCCGTTTTGGGAGAAACTTCCTGGGTATCGGCTCGGGTCCCTCTTTTGCCCCCGTGGACAAAAAGAATCTGTAATTAGAAGCGAGAATGCCTCCTGCGAGAACGCAAAGAACTATTAGGGCTGCCAGCCTATAACGCTTGATTTTCATGCTGTACCCTCTCCCCCATGAGAGCGGACTCGGCCTTTGACGAACTGGCCTTGGTTATTTCTCACAGGCGGTGGTTCGAGTCAAGGCTGAACGTGTTTTTTTCTCAGCAAAAAACGGATTGTCTGAAAGTTTTATCAGTAGCCGACAGCATTTTCATGTTGCCAAACGGTTGATGACTAAGCGGTGGGTCTTGCCAAACTTGGCGATCCTGGCAGGGTCAAATCCTCCAGACAGGTAAAGCTTCCTGAAACCAGGCCTGTCAAGGAGATAAAGGATAAAACTGATATGCCCGGAATACCCTGTGTCATCCAGGCGCTGCATTTCTCTTACCGCCTTTTTTGCCAGCTCCGTAGCCTGGCGGTGAACCGTAGGGCCCCGACCGCGGCATTCCCTGATGGAATAAAGCTTGCGGCAACTGAACGGGCGAATGTCGTAGATCAGACAGGTGTCGTCTTCCTTTAAGAAGGGACATCGTGCAATCTTTGCCTGTTCCTTCTCGAGCTTGTTTTGAGCAATTTTTTTCTTAACCTCACGCTTGAGGGGTTGGAGCAGGCTGTTGACTCGCTCCGAGATGATAATGCCCTCAAGGGTGATGATGTCCACATTTCCCACATCAGTGCAGCAATAGGTGCATCCTATCTTACAGATGGCGTCTTTCTTGAACTCATGGGCATCCCTCTCAAAGCGCTCATATATCTCTTGTAGCTTCTCTTTCTTCGCCTTGAATGTCATCTAACCGGACAGGCACTATGGGGACGTAGTTAACTCTTTAACTTAAGTTTACCCAGCCAGCGAATATTTTCTAGCCTTTTCCGGCTTCTTACCTCGCATTGCTGATTTGCTGACAGCCGGAAGTGAAATTTTTAGCCGTTCACCGCAATCTGCTCTTGGGTCCAGCCAAGACGGTTTAACCGCATGATAATGATGTCCCGGCCGGCCCTTTGACGCGCTCTAATATCCGAGATCCAGGTATTTACTGTCTGGTGTATTACTCCTAATTTCTCTGCAAGGCCATCTTCAGTCCGTGTGCATTCTGGGTCCGACCTTGCTATATCGCCGGCAATTTGTTTTTTATCCTTGGGGCTTAATCTGTCTCCATGCCTGGTGTTACATTCTGCCGCCTCAAGCAGAAGCGCTGTTTGGCTTGTTTCGTAATTGAGAGGGGCTTTCTTCCATTCAATCGCCTTAATTTTTTTGAATCCACATTCTTTAAATGCAAACCAGCGGTGGATGCCATCCAAAATTAACGTAGCTTCTATTTTTTCATTCTCCTTCGGGTAGTTAAAAACCCTTTGGATCTTAATTGGTGGAAATTTTGCCCCTATCGTCAAGGCCTCAACGTACGCCTCAACTGTTTTTTCGTTTTTTCCTCCTCTTGGATAAATAAAGGACGACCACGTTAAATCGGCAATATTGACTTCCATCCCATCTCCTATCAACCTCCATGTTGGTCAAGCATAACCAGCGCGGGCCTGAGGCCTTTCAAATCGGCACAGCCCTTAGAAAAACGCACTGGCTTCTTCCCGTCTGGTTCATCCGTTTGTTCGGCGGCTTCTTAGAAAGCTAAGTACTTTTTGATAATGTATAGGTTTTTTTATTCTTTCTTAGAATCTTGAATAAATTGTTTTGAGTGATTTTTTCCATTATTTCATCATCTTTCATATGATGGTCGCTAAATGACAAAATCCCCTCTGGTTTTAATATTCTATTGATTTCCTGTAAGACCTCGTAAGGATTATCTAAACCGTGATAAGTATCGTATAGAAGTACAACATCGACACTTTGATCTGGCAAACCTGTCGCACAATTTGATTGAATGGTCTTAACGTTTTTTAATTCATTTTTTGTAGAAATATCCAACGTAGATTTAATCGCTAAGGGATGTATATCTAGTGCAAAAATTTTGCCTGACACACCAATTAAAGATGAAAGAGGTAGGATGTAGCTACCTGAACCACAACCATAGTCAAGAACAGTGCTTCCTGGCTTTATTCCTACCTCGTTCAAGACATTGATCCGTGGTAAAAAGAGATCACGTATCTTAAAGGAGAGACTCATTAGCTTGAAACCAAGAATAGAATCTGATTTACCCATAGCCAGTATCCTTTGAAATGGTTGCTAATGTTGATTTAGTTTTTAGACGCCGGGCATCACCAGTGGCCATGGAGCGCCAGCGAAATGGCCATCTGGTGCATGCCATTGTTGTGTACCGGGCAAGGCCCGGCTGCTAAATGGTGCTGTCCGATACTATGACACAGGTATCGGGCAAAGTCCAGACCCAGCCTGACGGAGGCGACTCGAAGCGAAGCGTAGAGGCGAGCCGCCAGGCGAGAGCGACCAAAGGGAGTGGCAACGGTAGCCGAAGGCAA
>JAGMBW010000098.1 GCA_023129535.1 Desulfobacterales bacterium | reverse complement strand
TCGAGCGGCTGGCTAAACTCCTGCCCGAGACCCAAACGGCCTGTTACGCATGGGTATTCATCCCGAATCATGCCCATTTTCTTTTCCGAACGGGTCTGGCACCTCTTGCCACGGTGATGAGAAGGCTGCTTACGGGGTACGCCGTCAGTTTTAATCGCCGCCACAAGCGCCACGGCCAGCTGTTTCAGAATCGTTACAAATCCATTGTCTGCCAGGAAGATGCCTATCTGAAGGAACTTGTCCGGTATATTCACCTGAACCCGGTCCGTGCCGCCATTATTCCCGAGCTTAAAGAATTGAATACATACCCATATTGCGGGCATAGCGCACTGATGGGCAGAAAGAAGAGGCCGTGGCAGCATGTGGAGTATGTTCTAGGATATTTTGGGAGAACGACAAATCGGGCAAGAAAGGCGTATCTCAAGTACGTGGAGGCAGGAATTGCCCAGGGTTGTCAGGATGAACTGACAGGCGGGGGATTAATTCGAAGTGGGGAGCTAAGGGTCAAATCTTGAATAGTGAATAAGGTGCCACTATTCACTGTTCAAGATTTGACCCATTACCCCTATTTTCAATCCAACACTGTTTCTTAAAATTGGCTATCTTCGAATGTATTTCAATGTGGTAGCTCTATCTCATATTTCTTTAACAATTGGAACGCCTTTGCCCAGAGTAGCTGCATAGCCCTTTCTACATCCACATTAGCCCAGCCTGATCGATAATGGAATATCTTTTTTTCCGGGAAAAGTTTCTTCACGATCCTTAGCTGCTTGGCTACCTCAGGTCCACCAGTGTCTGTAGCGTCGTATTTTCGTTTTGCCATCCACAAGTCTTTTGCTTTTTGATAGTAATCGAAAACTTCCTTCAGTTTCTTTGCCATCATACTCGATTCTTTTATCAAATTGAATTCTAACTTGGCAGCACTGACAGCTCTGCTGTATTCTTGAAAAGTCACGCCGCTTTCGACCATAGCTTCAATCCTTTTTAGTGCTTTATAAGCCGCAAAACAGTTTTTTTTGTTAATCTCTTCCTTTTGAGGTATGAATCTGTCCTCTTCCTCTCGCTTATTAGAAGCTTCCTCTTGCTTGTTAGAACAGCCCATTACCAATAGAGATGATAGGACCAAACATAGAATAAACCTGCTAGCACGTGATAAATTCATATTTCCACCTTTTCTGTGAATTCAGTTTTCCATTCGACTTTTGATGAAATCGATATAGATTAAGCCACGTAAAGTGGGGGACGTTGTTTACTAATTTGCACGTAAAGTGGGGGACGTTGTTTACTAATTTGTAAACAACGTCCCCTATTTTGCAGTCCCCTATTTTGCAATAGTTAGGCTAAGCCTCGAGTATTATAGAAAAAGCCTTTGCCTGAAAAGAGGGTTTGGTTTTTAAGAATGTCAACATTTCACGGACGTCCCCGAGTTTCCCCCTGTCAATCCTGCCTGCCCCGTTAAATGCGAAGCTTATTAACTGGGGTCAAAAAGAGCCCGGCCGAAGGTGGCTAATTTGTTTGATCGGTTCTGTCCAGCCCCCAGTACGATCTTCCGGACCTACGGGGCAGGCATGCTTTTCAGCAACCCGGGAAACAGTAAACCCTTTCCTCAAATCGGCATTTACCGGATTTGCCAATTCTGGCATTTTCGATAAATGGTCAGAAAGAGTTGCTGCGGCTCATGCGAAAATTTTTACAGGCAGTTCCATTACTGTAACTGCCCTGAGATCAGCAATATAGGAACCTATTGTCTGTGTAGCAATTTTATTATTACAACAGACCAAAGCTTTTGAGCACCTCACGCACCTGAGGAAACTGTTCGGAGAGTTTCCTCATGCCGGCCAGCATGGCTTCGATCTTCTTCCTGTCACCCGACATCTCATCGCGATATGCTTCCTGTGCCCGTTTCAAGAACGTCCGCCGGTCCCAAAACACAAGACCCCCTATGAAAGCCATCACTCCCATAAATCCCCCCAACATGGTGATCCACAGGTTGTCTATGCGATCGTTGATCTTGTCTATGCGCCCGTTGAGCTCATTAGAAAGGTTGTCGATACGCCCGTTGAGCTCATTAGAAAGGTTGTCGATACGATCATTAGTTCTGTTGATGGCTTCAAGGATCAGCCGATCCGCGGGACTCAGCACCACATCTCCCGTCGTGGGACCCCTCGTACGATCCTCCTCAGCATGGGATGCAGCAGGTAAAGCCAGGAGGAGCATAAAACAGACCAACAGTATGAACAATATACGCGTTGGTATCATCTTTCTTGCTCCCCGTGTATAGTCTTTACAAAATCATCCATCTTTTTTAGTATTGCCCCCGGAATTTTCCACCAAAACAAAAAAACGAGCCGAAGATATTAACAGAACGCGTTTTCTATCACATACAGACCGGCGATCATTACCTTCCGCTTGAAAAAACAACAAATGTTCATTTGCCAACTTCACTATTTGCCAAAAAGACATCCTAAACATTGCAAACCATTTAACATTTAAAACAATATGATCAATATGTCAATATCAAATTTAAAGATCAAAAAAAGGGAAATCTGTCTTAGTAGGGATAGGGGGACGTTATGTTGTCAGTTTCGCCCTATGCTATCTCTTTTTTCAGGAGTTCGACCAGGGCTGTGCCGCCATGGACGTTCTTGACGTTAGCGACACCTTTCTGGCGCAGGAACAACTGGGCCTCAAAGGAGCGCACGCCCGAGCTGCAGATCACGATAAGCGGCTCGGCTGTGGGAATTTCGCCGACCCGTTCCTGGAGTTTGTCCAGCGGGATGTTTTTCCAGCGCTCACCGTATCTTTTCACGAGCGGATCGGCCTCGATCCTGGTGCGCACATCCAGAACCTTGAGAGTCGGGCTGTCGAGTTGGTCCAGAAACTCAAGTGCAGTGATGGCCTCGCCTCGGCCGTCCAGCATGTTCTCCAGGGCATTGGCCGCCTCATTTACAATATCCATGGCCGAGGCAAAAGGCGGGGCATAGCCTACCTCTAAGTTGGAAATCTCATCCACGCAGACCTTGTGCGAGAGCAAGGCTGCCACCGCGTCCACCCTCGCCTTGACCGCGTCACAGTTCTCGCTCACGGCCTCTATGCCGAGGACACGCCTGGTTTTTCTGTCTGCAATCAGCCTTATGAACATCGGCTTGTGGCCGGGGTAGAAATGCGCCTTGTCCGATCCGGCAACCAGGGCATCCACAGCGTCAAAGCCGGCTTCGATGGCCTGTGCCTTTGTAAGCCCGGCCCTGGCTACGCCCAGCTCAAATGCCTTGAGGCAAAATGTCCCGACTGCGCCAGGCCATTGCTGATTGCCGCCGACTACGTTGGTGCCAATCACCCTGCCCTGGCGGTTGGCTAAGGAGCCGAGGGGGAGGATTACCCTTTGGCCGGTAATCTGGTGCTTGACTTCCACACAGTCGCCGCCGGCAAAAATGTTCGGGTCCGAGGTACGCATACGCTCGTCTACGAGAATCCCGCCATAGGAGCCAACGGCCAGACCGGCTTCCCGAGCCAGGGTGGTGTTGGGCCGCACTCCAATGGCGAAGATCACGAGCTGGCATGGGATCGAACCTGCACCCGTCTCTACGGCAGTAACCCCCGAGTCTGGGTCGCCAATGATTTTTGAAACACGATCCCCCGTGATGACCTTGACCTCGTTTTCCTCAAGATGTCTGTGGATGATCCCGGCCAGGTCAGGGCCGACTGCCACAGGGAGCAACTGCTCCAGCATCTCCACCAAAGTCGTCTTAACGTCCCACAGTACGGTCAGGGCCTCGGCCATCTCCAGACCGATTGCGCCGCCGCCAACCACCACCGCGGACTCGACCTTGCCCTTGACGATCTTCTCCTTGATTTCCATGGCGTGATGTAGATTGGAGATGGCCGTGACCCCGGGCAGGTCTGCGCCCGGAACAGGCGGAATGAAGGCCGTGCTCCCCGTGCCGAGAACCAGGGTATCGTAAGGGATATCCTCGTCAGTCCCGGTCTTGATGTTCCGGATGCGCACGGTCTTGGCTTTCCTGTCAATGGCCATGGCCTCAACACTGGTGCGAACTTTGAAGCGCTTGGTCGATCTAAAGAACGCCTCATCACGCACAGCGTGATAGATGGTCGATAAAAGTTCCTTGACGTCCGGGATGTCTCCGCTTACATAATACGGGATGCCACAGCCGCCGTAGGAGATGATGGAGTCTTTGTCCAGCATGATGATTTCGGCATCAGGGTCGAGGCGGCGGGCCCGGCAGGCCACCTTTGGCCCCAAAGCCACGGCTCCGATGATGACGATTTTTTTGGGCATAGGTCGCTCCTTATACGATGATTGATCGTTGTGCATTTGCTTTTGGGGCCTTCATACATAAGTTCTTGAATTAAAACAACGAATATTTCGCTTTAGCCAAGGCTTTTTTGTGCGTTTAAGATTGGTTTCCGTATGAAAAGGGACTGATTATGGGTTGTAGTGTTAAGCATCCGCCCGGGGATGTAACCGGAGCGGTTATGGTAGTCGGTGGCGGTATTGCTGGAATCCAGGCTGCCCTGGATCTTGCGGACACGGGTTTCTATGTTCACATGGTCGAGAAATCTCCGGCTATAGGTGGTGTGATGGCGGCACTGGACAAGACTTTTCCCACCAATGACTGTTCCATGTGTATTCTATCTCCTAAGCTGGTTGAATGTGGACGGCACATCAACATAAACTTGATGACCCTTACCGAGATTGAAAGCATAAGCGGCGAGGAAGGTAATTTTGTGGTTAACCTCAAGAAGCATCCCCGTTACGTGGATATGGATAAATGCGTGGGGTGCGGTGTTTGCGCCACAAAGTGTCCCAAAAAGGTGCCGAATGAATACAATGAGCGTTTGAACAAGCGCAGGGCGATCTATGTCCCTTTTGCCCAGGCCGTGCCGTTGAAATACACCATCGACCGGGATGCATGTTTATACTTCAAAGCGATTGACGCTGGTAAAAAAGGGAAATGTAAAATATGTGCAAAGTTTTGCGAAAACGATGCCATCAAGTTTGATGACAAAGAAGAGATCATTGAAGTAAAAGTAGGCTCCATCATCCTGGCCCCTGGCTTTGCCGCGTTTGACCCTTCAAAATTTGACGCATACCAGTACACCAAATCTCAGAATGTTGTTACCAGCATGGATTTTGAGCGTATCCTCGGCGCTACCGGCCCGACCGAGGGGCATTTGGCCCGCCTCTCAGATCATAAGGAACCTGCCAAGATTGCCTGGATCCAGTGTGTGGGCTCAAGGGATATAAACCATTGCGACAATGCCTACTGCTCTGCTGTTTGCTGCATGTATGCCATAAAAGAAGCGGTCATTGCCAAGGAACATTCGAAGATTCCTTTGGATTGTGCCATTTTTTACATGGATATGCGCACTTTTGGTAAGGATTTTGATAAGTACTATGAACGTGCCAAGAAAGAGATGGGTGTTCGTTTTATCCGCTCAAGGATCCATACCATCTTTGAATTGGCGGATGGAAGCCTCTCGATCCGATACGCGGATGAAGAGGGTAATATCAGGCACGAAGACTTCGACATGGTGGTACTTTCCATCGGTTTTGAGGCATCCAGAGACGCTCGGGAGATCGCCAAGAAGACCGGTATAAGCCTTGACAAGAACAATTTTGCCGTAACGAGTTGCTTTTCGCCGGTCAGCACATCGGTTCCCGGCATCTATGCAGCCGGCTGTTTCCAGGAACCAAAGGACATCCCCTATTCGGTTATGGAGGCAAGCGCTGCTGCTGGCGCTGCATCAACTACTCTGGCCCCTGCCCGGGGGACCCTTACAAAGAAAAAGGAGTTTCCCCCGGAAAAGGATGTCAGTGGTGAGGAACCGCGAATTGGTGTCTTTGTCTGCAACTGCGGCATAAATATCGGCAGCATTGTCAATGTGCCCGAGGTGGCCGAATTTGCCAGGACCCTGCCGAATGTTGTCTATGTGGAAGAGAACCTGTTTACCTGTTCCCAGGATACCCAGGAAAAAATGGCTAAGGTATTTAAGCAGGAAAACCTGAACCGTGTAGTAGTAGCTGCCTGCTCGCCGCGTACACATGAGCCCCTGTTTCAGGAAACCCTGAGAGCGAGTGGTCTTAATAAACACCTCTTTGAACAGGCGAACATCCGGGACCACTGTTCATGGGTCCACCAGAAAGAGCCAGCGCTTGCTACACAAAAGGCCAAAGACCTGGTTGCAATGGCGGTTGCAAGGGCCGCGCTATTGAAGCCGCTGGAGCCAATATCAATAGACTTGACGCCCGCGGCCCTTGTCATCGGCGGGGGCGTGGCTGGCATGGTGAGTGGCCTGACCATCGCAAAGCAGGGCCTTAAAGTACATATCGTTGAAAAGGAAAACCGACTCGGTGGCCATGCCCTCAAGCTCCGAAAGACTTTTAAGGGTGAAACTGTAAAGACCTATGTGGACAACCTGGTCAGGGAGGTCACTGAACATGAGAATATTAGTGTGTACTTAAACGCTGAGATTAAGAATCTTAGCGGATTTGTCGGAAATTTTGTGACGACCCTGACAACCGGGGAGCAGGTTGAACACGGTGTGATTATCGTGAGCACCGGAGCCAGTTCCTCTGATACCGAGGAGTATCTGTACGAGAAACACCCCAATGTGCTGAAATGGTTCGATCTGGACAAGAAGATCACTGATGAGCCAGAAAGATTAGGGACAGCCAAAGCTGTTGTTATTATCAACTGTGTTGGGTCACGCGATGACCAGAGGCCTTACTGCAGCAAGATATGCTGTACCCATGCAATTCAAAACGCCCTTGATCTGAACGTCTTAAATCCTGACATGAGTGTCTACATTCTGTACAGAGATATAAGGACATATGGTACGCGCGAAGAGCTATACCAGGAGGCAAGGTCAAAAGGGGTAATTTTTATTCGGTACGATCTCGCTAACAAGCCTGTAGTAAAAGAGGTTGACGGGAAACTGAACGTTACCGTGACCGATCATGTCCTCGGCAGGCCGATAACAATAGAGCCTGATTTCATTACTTTGCAAACTGCTATTGTTCCCAGGGGCCATGAGGAACTCTCTAAGATGCTAAAGGTCCCGATCAATGCGGAGAAATTCTTCTTAGAGGCCCACATGAAGCTGCGGCCTGTGGATTTTGCCACAGATGGTCTTTTTGTCTGCGGCATGGCCCATTACCCTAAACCCATTGACGAAAGCATCACCCAGGCCCTGGCGGCAGCTTCGAGGGCCGCTGTGGTCCTCTCCAAGGAAGAGATCAAGGTTGAAGGGGTTGTCTCCCACGTAAATGAAATTCTGTGTCGCGGTTGCGGCAGGTGTGAGGAGGTCTGCCCTTATGGCGCTATTGCTGTGGCGGAGCGCGAAGACGGAATTAGAGTGGCCCATGTTCAGGGGGCACTGTGCAAGGGCTGTGGCGCTTGCGCTGTGGCCTGTCCCACCGGAGCAGCAGATGTCCGCCATTTTATGGATACCCAGGTCCTTACCATGGTCGAGGCCGCCCTCGGCGGGTAATTGAAAGTCTCGGAATTTCTACAACCCTTTGAAATTCCTACGACTTTAGTCGAGTGGTTAAATAGTCGAGTCGTCGAGTCGTAAAGTCCTTGAACCACTCGACCACTCAACGACTCGACTACTCGACCAATTGGGGCGAAGCCCCTAAGTTTGACGAAGGAAAAGAGATTATGAACGGAGAGTTCGAGCCAATGATTATTGCTTTTTGCTGCAATTGGTGCGCTTACGCCGCAGCAGACCTGGCTGGCATCAGCCGTATGCAATATCCTGCCAACATTCGAGTGATCCGGGTCATGTGCCTGGGCCGGATCAATCCTAACTTTATCCTGAAGGCGTTTCAATTGGGTGCTGATGGGATACTGGTGAGTGGCTGACACCTCGGGGATTGCCATTACCTGGATGGTAATGAGAAAGCGAAGCGGATCATCGAGACAACGCGTCAATTGCTTGCGCTGCTGGGGATCGAGGATGAGCGCCTGGCCCTGGAGTGGTTCTCAGCCGCCGAAGGAGGCCGTTTTGCCGAAGTGGTCACCACTTTTACCCAGAAGATCAGGAAACTGGGGAGATCCTTCCTGGCAAAAGCGGCATGAACCTCAAGTTGCGGGCTTTGCGCCAATTGGATTGGATCGGATGAATCGATTGCCCAGAAAAGACCGATGGGGGCTAAACGATGAACATTGAGGCATTAGTAGACAAAACCAGGGCTTATTACTGTTTGGACTGCGGCGTTTGTACAGGTAGTTGCCCGGTAGCGCGCTACACACCTACATTTTCACCCCGGCTGATGGTTGAAAAGGCTCTTATGGGCAGAGCCGAAGAATTTCTGAGGGATCCGGATGTGTGGTCCTGTCTAACCTGTGCTCGGTGTACCCATAGATGCCCGGCCGATATAGACTATCTGGAATTTACCAGGGGCATTAGAGAGGAGGCCTTGAAGCTTGGCAATAAGGCCATACCCGCCCACAATGGTATGCTCCAATCGATTATGGAGATACAGACATCCGGGATCAAGCAGGACAAGATCACCTGGGCAAAAGAGGCCGGTAATATTCAAGACACGGGAGAGTATTTCTACTTTGTGGGCTGTTTGCCCTATTTCAATGTCATTTTTAGAGATTTTCATTCCCATACACTAAATATCGGTCGAAATGTCATAAAGATCCTCAATAAGTTGGGTATTGAGCCTGTGGTGAGTAACAATGAGAAATGTTGTGGCCATGATATGCTGTGGAATGGCGAGACTGAAACCTTCAAAAAGTTGGCTGAGGCCAACATTGAAGTAATCAAACAAGCGGGTAGCAAGAAAGTCGTTTTCCATTGCCCGGAAGGGTATTATATTTTTAAGGATTACTATCCGAAATATTTTGGTGACCTCGGTTTTGAGATTATCCATTTTTATGATTTTTTGGCTGAAAAGTTAAAGGCCGGGGAATTAACGCTAAAAAAATCGAATGGGAGGGTGACGTATCAGGATCCGTGCCGGCTGGGGCGGATGGCAGGTATATATGACAGTCCACGTGAGATTATAAACGCTGTTGCCACTTCCTTTGCAGA
Source organism: Desulfobacterales bacterium (assembly GCA_023129535.1). GTDB lineage: Bacteria > Desulfobacterota > Desulfobacteria > Desulfobacterales. The sequence goes on along the minus strand of JAGMBW010000098.1, from coordinate 16,143 downwards.
GATGGAAAGGAGCGGCGAAAATTCTGTTTGCTGCGGTACCACGGGATGGATAAATTGCTCCACTTGCTCGAGGGAAATCCAGGGCGACAGATTGAAAGAGGCCATGGCGACCGGCGCGGACACCCTGGTTACTGCGTGCCCTAAATGTAACATACACTTTAATTGTGCTGCGAGTTTCATAGAAGGTATTAACATAAAAATTAAGGATCTCACTGAGATGGTTGTTGTTGCCATGGACGGTGAATAAAATCGCTTCGCGATTTTATCTGGGTAAGGAGGCAGGTTGTCGTGAACAAGGATATACTGATTATTGGCGGCGGGATAGCCGGAATGCAGGCCTCCCTTGATCTGGGAGACATGGGCCTGCAGGTCCATCTGGTCGAAAAGCTTACGTGTATCGGCGGCAAGATGGCCCAGTTGGACAAGACTTTCCCCACAAACGACTGTGCTATCTGAATCCTCGGTCCAAAGCTTCAGGATGTCGGTCGGCATTCCAGGATCAATCTCTTAGCATACAGCGTGGTGGAAAAAGTCACGGGAAGTAAAGGTGATTTTACGGTTATCGTAAGAAAAAAGGCGCGCTACGTCAATGAAGATTTATGTACAGGGTGTGGTGCCTGTGCCGAGAAATGTCCGACTACAGTACCAGATGATTACGAGATGGGGTTGGGGAACCGAAAGGCCATCTACAGGCACTATGCACAGGGTATTCCTTCTGTTTTCTGTATAGATCCCGATTATTGTCGGACCTTTCAGGGAAAAAAGTGCGGTGTTTGCCAGAAGATCTGTCAGGCCAAAGCCATAGATTATAAGCAGGAGGATAAAGTCCTTGAGCTAAAGGTGGGCGCCATCATTTTGGCGACCGGGTATGATCTTTTTGATGCCACGAGGATATCGGAATACGGCTACGGCCGGTTAGCCAATGTAGTTAACTCCATGGAATTTGAACGCCTGTCGAGCGCCAGTGGCCCTACCGAGGGTCATGTGAAACGGCCATCGGATTTAAGAGATCATAACCTTATAAAAACCAAGGAGAAAAGCCTGAAAAAATCAACAAGGACTCTGGCTAAGTATGAAAAGAAACACAAGATGTCCACTGCTGATTTTTACAAGCAGTTCACTGCCGGAAACATATCGGATGGCGATGAGTTTGAGAAATGGGTAAAGCAATATGAGAACGTACGGGAAGCAACCAGGAAATTAGAGGAACTAAAGGCCAGGGCTGAAAAGTTTGATATTGCCACCAGATTAGCGTTTATCCAGTGTGTGGGATCTCGAGACTTTCGTTTTAATAAATATTGCTCAAGTTATTGCTGCATGCATAGCATTAAAGAGGCGATGATGGCCAAGGACCATGATGCCAGGACCGAGGCCTATATCTTCAACATGGACCTGCGTACAGTTGGGAAGGGCTTTGAAGAATACAAGGTCCGGGGGGCAGAAAAGCTTGGTCTTCATTATGTTCGTGGGCGTGTGGCTGAAATTACGCAGGATGAAAATGAAAATCCGATTATCTGGTATGAAGAGACTACATCCCAGGAGGTAAAAAGTTTAACGGTCGATCTTGCCGTTCTGGCTGTGGCGTGTGAAGCCCCAAGGGGGATAGAAAAAGTGGCTGAACTCGTTGGCGTAGCGTTGGACCATAACAGGTTTTTCAAGACAGCCCCTCTCAATCCCCTGGATACCACCGTGCCTGGCATCTTTGTATGTGGCTGTGCCCAGGGGCCGGTAGACATTCCAGAGTCAGTCGCCCAGGCGAGCAGTGCGGCTTCCCGGGCCGCGGAAGTCATTTGGCAATCGACAATCGAATATGGAGAATCACATTGGAAAAAGAAGAACCCAGAATAGGCGTGTTTGTCTGTAAGTGCGGCAACAATATCGCAGGGTTGTTAGACGTGGAAGCATTGGAAGAATATTCCAGGACCCTGCCAGATGTCGTCTTTACCCAGTGGAACCTTTATATTTGTTCAGACGCGGGTCTCGAAGAAATCAAGAAGGGGATCAAGGAGCAGAATCTTAACCGGGTGGTAGTTGCCTCCTGTACGCCCCGTACCCATGAGCCTCTTTTCCGGTCAGTCTGTGCAGAGGCCGGACTCAATGGTTACCTGTTTGAGATGGTCAATATCAGAGACCAATGCTCCTGGGTTCACGCGGGTTATAAAGAAGATGCCATGGTCAAGGCCAGAGATCTCATTCGCATGGGAGTAGCCAAGGCCGCACTTCTTGAGCCCCAGGAGATCATTACATCAAATGTTGCGGTCAGGGCACTGGTTGTTGGCGGCGGAATCGCCGGTCTCACAGCCGCCATCTCTTTGGCTGATCGGGGTTTTCCGGTCATTCTGTTGGAAAAGGAGAAAGAGTTAGGAGGGATGCTCCGGTCTCTGTACAGGCTGGCTCCCATGGATATGGATGCCTCTGAGGTGATAGATAAGAAAATCAAGGAGGTACAAGACAACCCCAATATAGATATTTACACCGGTGCCACCATTGATAAGGTGAAGGGATTTATTGGCAAGTTTGACGTAACCTTTAGCGCCAACGGCACCAGCAAAGACGTCAGGTTGGGTGTGGTCATTATAGCTACTGGTGCCGGAAACCTTGTGCCGGAAGGTATGTATCAATATGACGGCCATAAGGTTATTACGCAGTGGGAATTAGAGGAAAAATTAAAGGCTGGCAAGATCGACGGCAACAATGTGGTGATGATCCAGTGCGTTGGGGCGAGAAGCGCGGAAAGAAAATATTGCTCTCGAATATGCTGCGCGATCGCTATCAAAAACGCCATCCTAATCAAAGAGCTAAATTCGGAGGCAAAGGTTTGCATTCTCTATCGAGACATCATGGCCTACGGGGTTCAGAACGAAGACCAGCTTCGCAAGGCAAAAGAACTTGGCATCCGGTTTGTCAAGTATGACCCTGAAAGGCCACCCGTGGTGAATGAGGATAAGGTGACCGTTTTCCATCACCTGATGGGAAAAGAGATTGATCTCCCGCAGGATATGGTCGTCCTCTCGACACCGCTGGTGGCGAGTGAAGAGGCAGAAAAGGTTGCAAGTCTATTCAGGGTGAGTCTGGACGAAAACAAGTTTTTCCTTGAGGCCCACGTGAAGTTGAGGCCCATTGATTGTGCAACGGACGGCATCTTCATCTGTGGCAGCGCCCACTATCCCAAGGATGTTCGTGAAAGCATTTTGCAGGCCCTCGGAGCGGCGTCCCGCGCCTCTATTCCTTTGTCACAGGGTGAGGTAAAGATTGAACCGATTGTAACAAGCCTGGTTAATAAGGACGCCTGTCGCGGGTGCGGCCTCTGCGTGGCGCTTTGTCCTTACAACGCTCTGGAGATAAGGGACACCGACGAAGGCCGTAAGGTTAATGTCATAACCGTGGCATGCAAGGGGTGCGGCGTGTGTGCCGCCACCTGCTATCGACATGCCCTTAGCATTAACTCATTTACAGACGATCAAATGGAAGCCCAGATACATAGTTTCCTGGCAGCTTAATAAAATCGCGCAGCGATTTTATAAAAGGAAGTATTCCTGATGGAAGAGGATTTTACACCAAAGATATTGGCCTTTTGCTGCACGTGGTGAGGCTACTCTGCAGCTGACCTCGCTGGCGTGTCCAGGATGCAATATACGACGGATATCAGAGTCATTCGTATTATGTGCACGGGCAGGATGGACCCTGTGGTGATGGCTGATGCCTTTGTTCACGGTCTCGATGGGTTGTTGGTGCTTGGCTGTCTTTTTGGTGAATGCCATTATGTGAGCGGAAATTTTAATGCGAGGCACAAGATAAATATGACGCAGGAAATGCTCGCTTACGCGGGGATGAATCCGAACCGATTGTCATTTCGCAACCTCTCTTCGGCCGAAAGTGGCGTGTTTGTCAAGCATATCACTGATTTTTCCACAGAAATAAGAGAACTCGGCCCTCTCGGGGGCGCGGCCGACCGGGTCCCCCTGCCAAAGCTGAAGGAGAATCTTGAAATTGCCAGGACTGCTCTGGCAGGACCCAAATTGCGCTGGGTCGTTGGCAAGAAGCCTGTCTTTATGGATAGCGGTAACAAGTATCAAGAAATTTTTACCGAGCATGAGATAAACCGGACTTTGAGCGGGATCATTATAGATGAGATGGCCACCCACTCGATCCTGGCGGCCCTTCAGAAGAAACGACGCGCTGTAAAAGATCTGGCTAAGGAGCTGGAGATCCCGGGGCCGGATACCCTGAAATATGTATTGGCGTTGAAACGGAGGGGCTTTGTAGAACTCGACGGTGTGGATGGTACGTCCCCTGTCTATAAATACAAAACTGAAGAGGGAATGTGCTGAAGTGGTTGAGAGAAAAGTTCTAGTGATCGGAGGGGGTGCTGCTGGTATCAAGGCGGCTTTATCAGAGGCTGCTGCCGGCAACAAAGTTTACTTAGTAGAGCATTTGCCCGGTATCGGCGGGGAGCGGATTCCTCAGGATAGGATCATCACGGATAGCTATTCCTTCACAGTGCCTGATGTGGCAGCCATCAAGGAGAACGAAAAGATTGAGGTGCTTACCAACGCGGATTTGCAAGGGCTGATCAATGAAAATGGTCAATACAAGGTAAAGCTCCATTGTAGAACTACGCGCGTTCTGCAAGAAAAATCTCGTGATTTGCTCCAGGCCATAAGGGTGTGCCCGATCCATATGTATGATGATTACAATGAAGGCATTGAATGGCGTACAGCGATTGACTTTTTTAATTCAGCATGGGAAGGTTACAATATTTACAAGGAGGAGATGCCCGTCTGCCAGCGGACATGCCCGATGAATTTAGATATTCGCACCTATGTCGGCCAAATTGCAGACGGAAAGTATGCCGAATCCCTCGCCACCATCCGAAAGAAGCTCCCATTTCCGCTGGGCATAGGGCGAGTGTGTCCCCATCCGTGTGAGTTCGAATGTAACCGCGGGTACAAGGATGAGCCGGTCAGCATCTGCTCCTTGAAGCGTTTTGTAGCCGACTATGAGGTCAACAGCAATGTTGAACCGAAGATTCAACTCCCTGAGGAGACCTATCCTGAAAAGATTGCGATTATCGGCGGAGGCCCGAGCGGGTTGACCTGTGCGTATCACCTGGCCCTGTCAGGATACCAAAATATCACGGTCTTTGAGGCATTGCCTGAGTTAGGAGGGATGCTCCGGGTGGGGATACCTGAATACCGGCTCCCAAAGGCGATTCTGGCAAAGGATATCGAGTTTATCACAAGGCATGGGATCGAAATCAGGACCGGCGTTTGTATAGGCAAAGACATCGGTTTTGATGATATTCGAAACGACTGCGATGCCGTCCTCATCGCGGTTGGCGCGCATCAGGGTATGAGCATGCGGGTCAAGAACGAAGACGCCGAAGGCGTTTATGAGGGTATCAAGTTTTTAAGGGATGTGGCCCTTGGCAATGAGGTCCCGAACAAGGGGACAGCCATTGTGGTTGGCGGCGGAAACGTTGCCATGGACGTTTCAAGGACGGGTCTGCGCATAGGCTTTGACGAGGTGAATCTGCTGTATCGGCGTACCCGCAGGGAGATGCCCGCAAGCCCATGGGAGGTGGATGCGGCCGAGGACGAGGGGATCAGGTTTCACTTTCTCGTAGCCCCTCAGGAGGTTCTTGTAAAAGATGGCAAGGCCGTGGGGATGCAGTGCTTGAAGATGGAGCTTGGTGAGCCGGATGCCAGCGGCAGGCGACGGCCTGTGCCGATCGAAGGCTCAGAGTTTGTCATGGAGGCGGACACCATCTTTGCAGCCATTGGCCAGGTGACAGACACGAGCCTTGTGGAGGAAAAGCACGGTTTTAAGTTTGGAAGAAAGTTCAATTTTGAAGTAAATCCAAAGACCTTTGAAACGAATGTGGAAGGCGTGTTTGCTTCAGGCGATGCTGCCACGGGCGCCAATATCGCGATCCGGGCCTGTGCAGGCGGCAAGACAGCAGCAGAATCAATTCATAAATATCTGAGAGGAAGAGTTGAAAGTGCCTAAAAGAGAGTAAAATGTACATCTACGAAAAAAAAGGAAGATACATTATAGCTTTTACAGATATTCCGAGCAAGCGGGCAGAGATGCCGGAGATCTCTGTAAAGGAGAGAAAAGGCAACTTCAAAGAGGTGGAAACCGGTTTTCCTGAGGATGTGGCTCGCGCCGAGGCGAAGCGGTGTTTAAGCTGCCGGCGGTGCCTCGGATGTGCCCTCTGCTGGGCCGAATGCGATCCTGAGGCGATCAACTTTGATTTGCCGGATCAGGATTTTGACCTGCAGGTCGACAAGGTCATCCTTACCTCGGGAATGGAGCGCAACATTGTATCGATAGCTGGCAACATTAGCAATAAGCATATGAACATTGTCACGGATCTGCAGGTGGAGCGAATGCTGGCAGACACAGGGCCGAGCAACGGGCTCATCATCTGTCCTCAGGATGGCGAGATCCCAAAAAAGATCGGCTTTGTGCAAAGCCTTGGGGCTACGGATGACAAGGTCCGCGATGCGGCCCTGATCTTTGGGATCAATGAGGCAATTCTTGCCCAGAAAAAAATAGACGGCGTGGAGATCGGCTTTATATCCCCAACCATCAATGCCTTTAAGGCGAGTGCTGCTAAAAGCGAGCTTGACAAGGTTTCTGGTATAAAGTTTGTAAATGGCACCATAGTTAAGGCTGCCGAGGTGGGTGAGAACAAGGAGATTGAGGTCAGGTATGAGGCAGACGGCAGCGAAAAGAGCGATATCTTTGACCTCCTTGTGCTCCTGACCCAACCGCAGCTTCCGCCAAGCATTGAAGAGACAGCAAAACAATTGGGCGTTGAAGTCAGTTATGCCAGCTTCCTTGACACGCCCGGAGAGATGGTTGAAACAGACAGGCCCGGCGTTGTCCTGGCTCAGAATCTATGAGTCATGAATTGTGAACCGAGTACCGATTCTTGAACAAAGTGGAGGCCAAGATGGAAGAAGCGATTAAAGTTCAGAAGGTCAGCGAGGAAATAAAGGAGTATTTAGACAGATACAGCCTGAATTATTGTTTCACGTGCGGCTCGTGTTCCAGCACCTGCCCTGTTACTGATACCCCTGGCATGGAAGGCTGGGATCCCCGCAAGGCACTGCGTATGCTGGTTTTTGGTATGGTCCAGGAGGTGGTCAATTCCAGGTTTCCGTGGGTCTGTACGGGTTGCGGCAAGTGCGTGCACAACTGCCCTATGAATATTGATATCCCTTATATTATGCTTCACATGAAAAGCCTGCGCCCCAGAGACCAGGTTCCGGGCATTCTGCACAAAGGCGCCAGGGCCAATCTTGATACAGGGAATAATATGAGCATTCCACAGGGGGACTATTTCTTTCTGTTAGATGATGTGGGAAACGAACTGGCCAAGGAGGAATGCCCCGGTTTTTATGTACCCGTTGATAAGGATAATGCCAATATAATTTTTTGGCCGAACTCCAAGGAAATCTTCGCTGATGTGGACGATCTCAAGTGGTGGTGGAAGATATTCTATGCGGCCCGGGAAAAGTGGACATTACCTTCGGAAAACTGGGAGTCCGTGGACTGGGGGCTCTTTACAGGCAACTATGAGTTTACAAAGGTTTTTGCCCAGCGCAAGATTGATTTTATGAAAAAGCACAACATCAAGCGAATGATTATGCCTGACTGCGGGGGCGGCTCTTATGGTTGTCATATAGGGATGAGCTGGTGCAGGAAGAATGAGCCGACCAACAAAGTAGACGGCTCACCGAATGAAGTGGACTACGTCTATCTCTATAAGTATCTTGAGGAGCTCATAAAGTCAGGCCGCATCAAGATAAAGAAACAAGAAAACTCCAAGCTCCATACATTTCACGATTCGTGCAAACATGGCCGTGAGCTGAAACGTCATTTCGGCGAGGCGTATTACGAGGAGCCACGCTGGATCATTCAACAGTGCGTTGACAACTATGTAGACATGTACCCCAACAGGGACAATGCCAACTGTTGCGGAGCAGGCGGTGGCATGTGGCCGGGGCCTTACGAAGATATGGCTGCCTATCACGGCAAGTTCAAGTACGAGTCAATCAAGAACTGCGGAGCCGAAGTGGTGATAGTCGGCTGTTCCAACTGCCGGGACCAGCTCATGAGGCGGGTACCCAAGTATTATCCAGACTATAAGTATGAAGTGAAGTATATCTGGCAACTGGTTGCCGAATCACTCGAAATCGAACCCTGGACCAAAGAAGAGATCGCCAGAGGCGAGGCAGAGGCCACGGCTCAGTGGAAAAAGTTAGGAGCCGATGACCTTCTTTACCCATGATTGCTTATCAAACGCAACGATTCCAGCACTGAGGCCATGTCCTCTGGCACGGGCGATTCAAAGGTCATTGATTGCCCGAGGCGGGGATGGACAAATTCGAGCTTCCAGGCATGGAGCAGTTGCCGCTGTACCGACCGGAGGAGATCCTGTACTTGCGGCAAAGTCACGTTTTTCCATCTTTTTCTCCCTCCATATATAACGTCTCCAACTACTGGATGCCCTGTGGCCGCGCAGTGGACACGAACCTGGTGGGTCCGCCCGGTCTTCAAATCGATTTCAAGGAGGGTCACACCGGAAAACACCTCTTTGATTTTCCAGCGGGTCTCAGTGGGCCGACTCCGACGGCTCTGTGTGGACATCTTTTTTCGATCTGTTGGATGACGCCCCACAGGAAGCCTGATCACTCCTGCCGGTGTTTTCACCTCCCCATAAACCAGGGCCAGATACACTTTGCGAATCTCCCGCATCTTGAATTGGCGACTCAGTTTTGCGTGAGCTAAGTCGTTCTTTGCGACGACCATGCAACCGGAAGTCTCTTTGTCAAGACGATGGACAATGCCTGGGCGAATCCCGCCGCCGACCCCTTCAAGATCCGGACAGTGAAAGAGCAACGCATTCACCAGGGTCCTGTGCTGGTGTCCTGCCCCAGGATGAACCACAAGCCCGGAAGGTTTGTTCAAAACGATCACGTCCCGGTCTTCGTACAGAATAGAGAGAGGGATCGCCTCGGGCATAAATGTGACGGGTTCCGGGCAAGGGATTTCAGATTGGACAACATCGCCTGGTTTGGCTAAATATCCGGGCTTTTTGATGAGACCATTGACTGTGACGTAACCGGCACGAATCAACCGGCTCGCGCGGGAGCGGGAAATTGTGTGCAAGCGGGCGGCAATGACCGTATCGAGCCGCTCACCAGCCTCTGATTCGGTTGCGGTAAAACTAAAAACAGGCACACTTCGTGATTATTCCAGGTTAAATATAGCCTTTATATCCGACATGATAGCGCTCTCATCGGTTTTCTTGGCGATCGAAAGCTCTTTGAGCAGGAGGCTTTGTGCAGTGTCAAGCATTTTACGTTCACCAAAAGAAAGCTCCTTATCTACCTTCAGCAGGTACAGGTCCCTTAGAACCTCCGCCACTTCGTAGACTGAGCCGGTCTTAATCTTTTCCATATAATCGCGGTAACGCCGGTTCCAAGTCTGATTGTCCGCTGGAATATCTCGCTTCTTCATGATTTCATAAACCCTTTCGACCTCTGCCTCATCGATGATGTCCCGCAGACCCACAGACTCCACGTTGTTCACAGGTATCATGATGATCATGTTGTTTTCCAGGATCTTCATGATATAAAAATCTTGCCTTTGTCCTGAGATCTCTCGCGCATCGATAGCCTCAATGCACCCGACGCCATGGGCCGGATATACGGCTAAGTCTCCAACTTCAAACATCCGTGGAACTCCCATCTCACCTAAGATTGTTGGGAATGTTCTTGAACTTGGGGGTTCGTCCCCCTTTAAATATACAATATATCATTTTCTTTCCCAATAATCAACCCAAAAGCCAGCAGTCAGCAATGTGAGGCCCGTTCACTCCTTCTCCGGTCACCTTTTCAACACGATTGTCTCCACCGCATCCTGTGCCAGGGTGATTACGTCATCCAAGACGGCCTGCTGTTGGGCGTCAAATCTGTTCAGCACGTATCCTTTCACCTCTTGCTTGGTGTCCGGACGGCCAATGCCAATGCGAACACGGGCAAATGCGCCGCTACGAAACGTTTCTATTACAGACTTTACGCCATTATGTCCTCCAGCCCCCCCCTTTCGCTTGATTCTTATTTCTCCGAAGACAAGGTCGATATCGTCGTGAATCACCACCAGGTCTTTTGCGTTCAAGTTGAAAAAATGGGCCAGGTCCCGAACCGCCGGGCCGCTCAGGTTCATAAAGGTCATTGGCTTGGCAAGGATTACAGACCGTCCGTTCACTCTGCCAGCGCCAAAAATGCTCTCAAACCGCCGTTTATCCAGGAATATGCGGTGCCTGTGAGCCAGTCGATCGAGGACCATGAACCCAACATTATGCCGGGTAAACTGGTATGCCTTCCCGGGGTTACCCAGACCCACGATCAGCTGAAAGCTACGTTCTGACATCCGATGTTAGAAGTGACGGGCTCTGCCCCATAAGCGCTAAGTTGTTTTTGCCTGGGAGGGACTGAAAAAAATGAACATCGAACATCCAACATCGAACGTTGAATGGGAAAAAGGGAGACCCAGAGATGGTTAAAACTTATTCAGTGTGTACCACTAATTACGTCTCGGAATTTCTACAAGCCGTTGTAATCATTTATGTTTCCGTGACCATTTTCTAGGCCGTCAATATGGAATGATGGAATGTTGGAACAATGGAATAATGGGGAAAAGTGGAACACGACCATTTTTTAATTGCTTTCATTCCTCTTAACCCAATCTTCCACCATTCCATTATTCCAGTATTCCAATTGGGGCGAAGCCCCTAAATTCTATTTTACAGGAAACAGAAGAATTAATAAAGATTTTCGATACGAGTATCAAAACGGCTGAAAAAAAACGGAAATAGTCGTTGAATGTTCGGTATTGGATGTTTGTTTTTTCATTCGATGTTGGACGTTTGATGTTCGACGTTCATCTTTCAAATAAATGAGTTGTACAAGCTGCGATACGTTTACTTAGGCACTTTTCCTGTGACTTCAGCTTCCGCGGCTTCCGTCTCTACCGCTTCTGCTGCTTCCTCTTCGGGAACTTTTTCTTCCTCCACTGTAGGTGCCGCCAGCGTGACCACAGTCAGGCCACTGTCAGCCAGGAGCCTGATCTTAGCGCCCACCAGGTCAATGTCTCCAATGTGAATGGAGTCCCCGATGTCGAGTCTTCCCACGTCAACTTCGATCTTATCTGGCATGTCTGTGGGAAGACAGGAGATCGCCAGTTCATGGCGAACCACCTGTAAAAAGCCTCCGCGCTCAACCCCTTTTGACTTGCCCACGAGCTCGATCGGAACATTCACCACAATCTCTTCATCCAAAGATATTTCGTAAAAATCGATGTGAAGATATTGCCCGGTCACTGGAACTGCCTGCACTTCTTTTATAATGACAGTAGCGTTCTGAATATCGCCGTTTTCGATTACGAGATTCAGAAGCACCCGTTCAGATCCGCTCGTTTTGTAGATTTTATCCAGATCGAACGGAGACATGGTAAGAGGCATAGACTCTCTTTTTGGGCCATACAGCACTGCCGGGATAAGGTCTTGCCGTCGGAGTGCCCGTGCTGAGTTCTTACCAAAGGTATTGCGTCGAGTAGTTTTGAGATCAAATATTTCCAATGAACTTCCTCCTTCTCAAAAATCACACAAACAGGGAGCTGACCGAACTGCCAGTGTGGCAGCGATGAATCGCCTCTGCCAAAAGTTTGGAGACAGACAATACGCGGATCTTGTCACACACCTTGGCCTTTTCGCCCAAAGGGATCGTATTGGTAACCACAAGAGTTTCAATCTCCGAATCACGAATCCGCTTTACAGCAGGACCTGACAGCACTGCATGAGCACAGTAGGCATGAATCGCTAAGGCGCCGTGTTCTTTCAAGGCCATAGCTGCCTGGCAGAGGGTCCCTGCGGTGTCTACCATATCGTCTAAAATAACGGTTGTCTTTTTTCTAACATCGCCAACCACGTTCATGGCCTCGGCCTGGTTGGGCGCTATGCGTCGTTTATCGATAATTGCCAGTTGGGTACCAAGACGTTTGGCAAAGGCCCGAGCCCTTTCCACACCCCCTGCGTCCGGAGAGACAATGACTGTATTGTTATCAAGATTCTCTTTGATATGTTCCAAAAGAACGGGTGCTGCAAAGAGGTTGTCCACAGGAATATCGAAAAAACCCTGGATTTGGCCGGCATGGAGATCCATGGTGATCACACGGTTAGCGCCGGCTGCCGTGAGCAAATCAGCCACCAGTTTTGCGCTAATAGGCACGCGGGGTACCACCTTCTTGTCCTGCCGCGCATAGCCGTAATAAGGAATGACTGTTGTGATCCTCTGCGCCGATGAGCGCTTGAAGGCATCTATCATGAGCAGCAGTTCCATCAAATGGTCATTTACAGGAGCACATGTAGACTGTAACAGAAAAACGTCCTTGCCTCGTACGTTTTCCCTGATTTCTATCCGAATTTCCCCATCACTAAATGTTTTCACCTGGGCATTACCCAACGTGATACCGATGTAACGACAAATAGCCTGAGCCAATTCGGGAATAGAGTTTCCAGCAAACAGTCCAAGCCTATGCATGGGTCACCCCTATGATTGACGATTGTCGATTGTTGATTGTTGATTGTCGATTGGTTTTCAATCATCAATCAACAATCGTCAATCAACAATCTAGTATGGCTGGGGTGGGAGGATTCGAACCTCCGAATGCAGGAACCAAAATCCTGTGTCTTACCACTTGACGACACCCCAACATGCTAATTAGGGAAGTAACAAATCCACCAGGAATGTTTTCCATCTCGCTCCACGTCTTATGCTCTGAATCGCCTTTGTGGCCTCCTGCCCATCCTTGAACAGGCCAAACACACTTGGCCCGCTGCCGGACATGAGGGCAGTTTCGGCACCGAGATCGAGGAGTAGCTTCTTGATCGTCTTTATTTCCGGAAACTTCCCGATCGTTGCTTGCTCTAAATCATTAAACAAAAACTGTTTAGCGCGAGAAAAATCCTGCTTTAAATTAGGTATTTTCAAATTTTCTGAATGATTTGTCAATCCTAAATTCAAGTTTTTGTAAACCCAGGCCGTAGGCACCTCAAATTTTGGGCATACCAAAAGCACACGCAGTGGCGTCAGATCTTCATACACCTCCAAATCACCCCCGATGCCACGGGCAACTGCCGCACGCCTCAACAAGAAGAAAGGGACATCGGCGCCAACCTTAAGCGCAATCGCCCTAAGTTCCTCGTCGTCAAAGGGAAACCCATAGTGGTGGTTCAGTCCCAACAGCACGGCGGCAGCATTGCTGCTGCCACCACCAAGACCTGCAGCCACAGGTACCACCTTGTCAATGAAAATAGCCACGCCATCGTGTATTGACAGGGCTTCAAAAAAAAGTGAAGCCGCCCGATATGCAAGATTGGTTCTGTCTTCCGGCACCCCGGGGTGAGCGCACTCGACGCTTATTGTGGGTCGGTCAAAGGCCAGTACAACCGTATCGAATAGACTAACCCGACAAAGTAGGGTTATGATTTCATGGTATCCATCTGGCCGTCTACCAACCACCTTTAGAAACAGGTTAATCTTGGCGGGTGATGGGATGACCAGAGTCTTGTTATTGGATTTCGGATTTCGGATTTTAGATTTTGGATTTGGCCAAGACCACATCTTCTATCAAAATCGGTAACCGTTCACGGTACTGGGTCAGGAAGACCGCCTCTCAAGTTGCAAGTTACGCGCTACGCGTTAAGCAGCGCATGGTGCATAGCGCGTGGCGTTTTTTCTTTTACGCTTTGCGCTTTGCCCTCTGCGCCTTGCGCTTTCGTTCCGCAATCCGCAATCCGAAATCCCATAGCCAAACCTATTTGGTCATGGTAAGGGCTACGAAGCCTCTTTCTCTCTTGATGAGGAGTGAAATAGTCTCGCCCTTTTTCACTTTTTCAATCTGTGATTGATAATCTTCAAGGGTCTTTATAGGCTTGTGATTTATCTCCAGGATAAGATCCCCATCACGGGCATCAGCCTTGTCGGCCGGACCATCCCGCTCAACACCCACGACCACAACGCCTTCGACCTCTGATATATTGAATTGTCTGGCAAGCTCTTTTGTCAGGGGGGAGACGGTCATGCCCAGATCAGTCTCTTCCACAGGCTGTTTCAGAGCAAGGCTTTCTTTGTCCTCCGTACGTTTGGCAATCCCTACTCGAAAGGTGTGCTCTTTCCCACCCCTCACCACCTTAATGGTAATTTTTTCCCCCATCGGGATGTCCGCAATTCTTTGTGACAGGTCCCGGCTGTCCTCAATCTTGTCGCCATCCACCTCAATGATCACATCCTTTGCCTTGATGCCAGCTTTGTCAGCAGGGTCGTCCTTGAAAACTTCCCCTACCAGCGCACCTTTGCCATCTTTCACACCATAATACTCGGCAAGTTCTGGAGTCAGGTTCTGGATGCTGACACCGAGCCATCCTCGCGTAACTGTTCCCGAGGCCTTGAGTTGCTTAATGATCCCGCGGGCAAGGTTGATCGGAATGGCAAACCCAATCCCCACATTACCACCGCTTCTGGAAACGATGGCTGTATTGATACCTATGACCTCGCCTTTCATATTGATAAGCGGCCCACCGCTGTTCCCGGGATTGATGGAGGCATCTGTCTGGATGAAATCATCGTAAGGCCCGGAGCCGATCACGCGGCCTTTGGCGCTCACGATGCCTGCCGTTACCGTGTGTTCCAGCCCAAAGGGGCTTCCGATAGCCACGACCCACTCACCCACTTTCAGGGCGTCCGAGTCACCCCACTTTGCAGCCTGGAAATCTCGCCAGGACTTTAGCTTGATCAGGGCAATGTCGGTCTTGGCGTCTCGGCCAACAATTTTGGCATCATACTCCTTACCGCTTTTCACTTTCACCTTAATCTTGTCGGCATTCTCAATCACATGATTGTTGGTCACGATATAGCCTTCCTTATCAATAAAAAACCCCGAACCAAGGCTGCGCTGTTTAAAATCACGACGTGGGATATCTCCAAAGAATCTTTCAAAAAAATCATGAAAAGGGTCGCCTTTCCCAAAAGGGCTTCGAAAATGTCTAAAGACCGTCCCTCCCCCCTTAATGATCTTTTCGGTTCGAATATTTACCACGGTTGGACTCGCTGCCATGGCCACATCCGTAAAATTAGCGGGTACCATGACGGTTGAAGACGGATTCGAAGCCGAGGTGTTTTGGGTCATGTTGAAACCAGCGGCTAAGAAGATGCCTGCCAATATGGAGACCAGTACGGCCGCCACAACGGGAAGACGCCAGGTGCTCGCCTTATCCAGTTTTTTCGAATTCATCGTTCTTCCTCCCTTAAATGTATTGCGTATTGCTTAATTTCCAGCTTTGTTTTCGCGTCCTGGCACCACATAATCAAGCGCCTAAAGTGAACTAAAGTGCCTAAAATTAAAGGCGTAAAGACCAATTGTTAAAAAGTTTCTTTAAGTCCTCAACTTTAGCTCACTTTAGGCACTTTAGTTCACTTTCTTTTTTACTGAATGGATGAAATGCGACATACGCCGTCATCCACATTATGTTTTATCGGTACTTGCTATTTTATTGTGTCTCTTTTACGTAGCGCATCCTCAAATCGTACAGGATGTTCTTGAAAAGCTGTTCCTCATCAGAGGTCAGGTTTCCCCTTGTCTTTTCTTCCAGCATGCCCAGGATATCAATAGTATGTTTTGCCATAGGCAGGTTCTTTTTCTTGGCACCACTTGAAGGGTCCGGTATCTCGCCAAAATGAAGAAAGGCCGAGGAACTGAGAGAAAAGACAAAAGTTGAGAAATTGATCTCAGGAAGCTGGGTCTCCTCGCCTGCTGACGGCTGGGCATCCGCTGCTGCTGCCCCCTTTTCCTCTTTGGCTTCCCGTGGTTCCTCAGTCCTGGCTTCTCCCGTTTCCGGTGAAAATGTCCGTTTGTCCTTTATAACAAACCCCTTTTCTTCCTCTGCCATGGTCTCCTCCATTGTATAAGCTTTGCGGTTTAGTAACAAAGAATCTAAAAAAATATAATACCTTCTATACACAATATTGTCAACATACTCTCAGCCAGCAATTCTAATTTTGGCTCTCA
>JAGMBW010000097.1 GCA_023129535.1 Desulfobacterales bacterium | reverse complement strand
CCGTGAACGTTGAACCGCTCAACCTGGGTATAAGGATAGATTGCAAACTTGAATTTATTCAGCTATACACCTTAAGAAAAACATTTTGGGGTTCAAAACCAGGCTAGACGAAATCAAACATGGCACATTAAGCTATCAGGCGCAAGGCTAAAGGCACAAGGCGCAAGGCGCAGGGCACAAGGTCTTCTGTCTTTAGCCTTAAGCCTTTAGCCTTGCGCCTTGTGCCCGTGGTTGATCGCAACAAACCTGCCTGTCGGCAGACAGGGAACGCAAAGGCAAGAGAGTGCCATACCCCAAAAACTTTATTTTAAAAACCATATAAAGGAGGAAAAAGGTGGCTGAGTATCCAAAGGGGCCTCTTATAGCAAGCAGGGTATTCATTATGGGTGAAGCCCATATCCCAGGAGAGGAGCTGGACGACCTTAGTGACGAACACATAAGAATATTCCTGAGGGAGCCGAATCCTAACAAATGGCCCCCCAAGATAGCGCACCTTACGAAATATCTTCCTGAGAGAGAACGGATCAAAGGGACGATATCAAGCGTAATTGCCAATCACGACAATGTCCTGAGTGACTCGTTAAAGCGCTGGGCCGAGTTGGCATGGAATGAGCTATCCGAGAAGGGCTGGCTTCAAGAACAACACACTGAGCTGCTGACAGAGGAGATGGCAAGCCACCTAAGGGAGCTGATAGAAAACTGCATAAAGCGTCTTGCTTCCTGAAGGTGGGCTCACTTTGAGATAGGGCCTTACCAAAGAGACGGCCCCGTTCCTGCAGGTTGAAGAGGGCATAGGCCACACAGGGGAGCTCCAATTCCTCGTTCCTTTTCACGGAAGAAAGTGTTAGGCTCCTTCAACCAATGTTTTCCGGTTTCTCAGTAGCGCATTGCCGAAAAGTAGGAAATTGATTTGTATTATTCTGTAGCGCAGGGCTTTAGCCCTGGATTTTCAAGGACTTTAACCGATCCTCCGGACGCTCTGCGTCCCGATGAGTCTCCAATATGCGCAGCTATTTTAAGGGCGCAGAGCGCCCATCGGTATACGTTCCCACGCGGAGCATGGGAACGAGAACATAAAATCCCCCCTGGCCCCCCTTTAGAAAGGGGGAATCACGAAAAGTCCCCCTTTTGTAAAGGGGGATTTAGGGGGATTTTTTAAGCAACCGCACAGGTCCAAATATTTAAGAGGTTCACTAACGTCACCCTTAGGGAGAAAAAGAGATGAATAAGAAATTAATTATCATAGGGTTCGGGATTATCGCTGTTTTAGTGCTCTGGACAGGGATTTCAATCTATCCTGACTGGCTGTGGTTCGAAAATTTAGGCTTTTCGCCTGTTTTCTGGACCATGCTTTTGAGCAAATTCGGGTTCGGTTTGTTGGTTTGGTTGCTTTTGATTTTTATCATCTGCCTTAACCTTTACGCTGCCAAACGTTTAAACCCAGGCGGCGGGCCAGGAGAGGCCTTTAAAGCTGCGGACGGTTATGTTTCCCAACTTGGCCTTTCAGGCAGGGGCTTAAATTCTCTCCTCATAGCTTGTGTTCTGATTCTCAGTTTTGTTGTTGCGTCAAAGGGCTCCTACCAATGGGATATGCTCCTGCGCTATCTATATCAGCAACCTTTTGGCAGCACGGATCCTATTTTTAACAGGGACATCGGTTTTTATCTGTTCTCTCTTCCCTTTTACGTTTTCGTCCGAAACGGGTTATTAGCTCTTTTCGTTTTGGCTGGTCTGGTCACTATCGGTTGGTATCTGAAAAACGGTGGGCTTCAAATAGAGGGTGAATTTAGTCAAGCGGAGGGTGTCCCAACCTCTTTACCTAAGATTACCATTGCACCAAAAGTCAAGAAGCACCTTATTTTCTTGGGAGGAATCATTGTTCTACTCTTAGCCTGGGGTTATCATCTGAAAATTTATGGACTTTTATATTCTACACAGGGACCTGCTTTCGGCGCCAGTTTTACCGATGTCCACATCAAGGTCCTGGCCTATAAGGTTTTAATCATTGTCTCCCTGGGCTTTGCCTTCGTCCTTTTTCTGAATGCCTTTAAATTCAGGACGAAATTAATCTGGTTAAGTGGAGTAATTTGGATAGGGGCTGTGCTGGTGTTTGCGACCATGCTCCCCATGCTGGTACAAAAATTTGTGGTTAAGCCGAATGAATTAGCTAAAGAATCACCCTACATCGCTCACAATATCGATTATACCCGCAAGGCCTATAATCTGAACAGGATAAAAGAAGTCGATTTTGAAGTTAGTGACAAACTAAGTGCGGAGGACATCAAGAGGCATGATGTAACGATTCAAAATATCAGGATCTGGGACGAGCGTCCTTTACTTCAAACATACAGGCAGATTCAAACTATACGGCTATATTACGATTTTAACAATGTAGACGTGGATCGTTATCTCATCAATAACCAATATCGACAGGTCATGTTGGCCGCCCGGGAGTTGGTGGTAAATCAACTTCCTCCCCAGGCAAATACCTGGGTCAATAGACACCTCATCTATACCCATGGCTACGGATTGGCCTCAAGCCCGGTCAATGAAGTGACCAGCGAGGGACTGCCCCGCCTTTTCATCAAAGACGTGCCGCCTTCGTTTGAACCTGACCTGAAGATAGAGCGCCCCGAGATCTATTATGGAGAAAAAACGGATCAGTATGTTCTTGTAAAGACGAAGACCGAGGAATTTGATTATCCCAAGGGGGACAAGAATGTCTATACCATGTATCAGGGAAGCGGAGGTGTCCCGATCAAATCTTTTCTCAGAAGGCTTTTATTTGCCATCGAATTTATGGATCCCCAGATACTATTTACCACTTATTTAGACCCAGAGAGTAAGATAATGTATAACCGCCGGATTGGCAGGCGGCCTGGTTTGATCGCCCCATTTCTCGATTATGACGGTGATCCGTACCTGGTTGTCTCCGGGGGGAAAATCTATTGGATTCAAGACGCCTACACGACCTCTGATATGTATCCTTATTCTATCCGATCTTATGGCCGTTTTACAAATAAAGGACTAAACTACATCCGGAATTCAGTCAAGGTAACTATCGATGCCTATAATGGAGATGTAGTCTTCTACATTATTGATGAAAAAGACCCTATTGTTAAAACCTATTCGAGTATATTCCCTGATCTGTTCAAGCCTTTCAATGAAATGCCTGCTGATCTGAAAAAGCACATCCGGTACCCCAGGGACCTCTTTGAAATCCAGGTGGATACATACACGAAATATCACATGGAAGATGTCCAGGTCTTCTATAACCAGGAAGACCTCTGGCAAATTCCTGATGAGTTGTATGGTGATAGCCGACAAGAAATGGAACCTTACTATATCATTATGAAACTGCCTGAAGAGGAAAAGGAGGAGTTTCTTCTGATGCTCCCCTTCACCCCGTCCAAGAAGGATAATATGATTGGCTGGCTGGCGGCCAGAAGTGACCTGCCCAATTACGGGAATCTGTTAGTCTACAAATTACCCAAGGAAAAACTGGTTTTTGGACCGATGCAGATTGAAGCGAGGGTGGATCAGCAAACGGATATCTCCCGGGAGTTGAGCTTATGGGGTCAGAGAGGTTCCAGGGTCATCAGGGGCAATCTTTTGGCCATTCCCATCAGTGATACATTTATCTATGTAGAGCCGGTTTACCTGGAAGCAACACAGGAAGAAAGCGTATTGCCCTCAACAGGACCTCAACTTAGAGGTGCGCCAGTTTCTTCACAACAGGACAAATCAAGGGCCGCTTCGATACCGGAATTAAAAAGGGTTATTGTCGCTTTTGGCAATCGCCTAATTATGGAGGAAAGTCTTGACAAGGCCCTAAGCAGTGTATTGGATGTGCAAATATTGCCCAGAGAATTGGCTTTCCCATCTATTCCTCAAACTCAGGATCTTTCTAATTTAGGAGTGTTGGCCCTGGAACACTATAATAAAGCCAAACATTACTTGCGCCAGGGGAATTGGGCTGAATACGGGAGGGAACTGGATAGCTTAGAGAAAATCCTGAAAGAAATATTTAGTATAACGCAGGAAAAGAAATAATAAGAATACGGTGTCGGATACTGATTTCAAAGAACTGATTGCCAGGTTTTGGTCTGCCTTCCTCGGCCACAAGGAAGCCATAGACAAGATTGACCTGGCGCAGCAATTTGAGGCCCCTCCCAGCGAGTTAGTCAAGATGAATGCTGCCATGCTGATATCCCTTTGTGGAAAAGAGCACCCTTTGTTTGAAAGGGCCTGGGACTACCTCGGTGTGCCAGATGCCGTTTACGGCGACCAAAAAGAGACCTATCTGAAATTCTATGAAATCATCCAGGAAGAAATTATAAAACGGCTTGAGTCGGATGATGCGCTGGTGAAGCTGCTTCAAGATGTGATCCGGGCCGGGGACCCAGCTCAGCTAAAAGCGGCCAGATTGGAGATGTTCAATCCCCTGGCTGCTGAGGCCCTGTTCGAGTTTGATGCAGAGCACATAGTAAAGGATATTCAGAGGCGGAATCGGCTAAGATTGATGGCAAATAATGAAGATTTTATCGCCGACCCTATAAAGGAGGTTATCTTTACTACCAATCTGCTGGTGACACCCCCAGGAAGCGAATCGCTTATTCCAGAGGGACTTCCAGGATGGGCAGAAAAGAACCTTGAGTCAGCCATACAATTGCCAGTTGACTGGTACTTTGATCACCCTATGGAGCTGGCAAACACCGAGAAGGCGCTTCATGCCAGTGAGTTTATCTTCTGTTTGAGAAGACTCGAGGAGACCTTCCGCGCAGAGATTGAGATAGAAAAAGCTGCATGGAAGGATCATATAAAAGAGGGGGACAAAGTTCCTTTCTATATCTCCATAAGTCCTACCCATGGGGGAATAGGACTTGGCAGGGTTGCCAGAGAAGTCCTGAGATGTCAATATGCTTCTGCCGTCGAGGGTGGCATCCTTCCAGAACTCAAGATTGTGGAGCCCTATCTTTACAGCCAGGCTGATGTGAAGGATTTTATCAAGGATGTCCTGATGCCGGCCGGAAAATGCTATTTTCCACAAATACCAGATAAGAAGATAGAAGAGTATCTCTCTTTCTTTGGAGTCGAGGGATACTACGCAATGCATTACAACTTCCTGAAGGCATTTGGCTCTCTGGCCAAGTTCATGAATCCTGGTGTCAAAGCTGTCATAAAGATCGACACAGACCAAAGCTTTCCATCCGAGCGATTTTACAGAGAAACCGGGTCCTGCTGGCTGGAAACATTTACCCTCCCGACCCTGGGAGGCCTTGCCCGGGATCAAAACGAACGTGACATATATCTGGGTTGTTTTGCAGGAAGCCTGACCAATCTGAATGAACTGATTGACAAAGATGATCTATTCCTTCCTGACATTTCCATGCCTAGTGTACCTGAGAGCATTCCAGAAGGGGAAGCAGGCGTGTTCTATCAAAGGCTACTTCAGTCCCTCATTACTCGAGGCGAGGCGTTTCCTCCCGAAGTTCAGTGGAGGGCGCTAAAGATACTCAATGAATATCCCTACATGCGAACTTTTGTGACAGGCGGCACTACCGGGTTCCTTATAGAGGCGCTGGAACGGTATGCCCCTTTTGTGGATGCGCGTGTTCACCGGGCCGAGGACCAGGCCTTTCTTCTGTCAGTCCTTTTTGATCAATACGATGGGAATTTCCTCAGGTATCTCTATTTTCCTGGTTTGCACATGATTCATGAAAAACAGGCGTTTATTTCCGAGTCAATCAAGAGGGCAGAGCCTTATAAGAAGATATACGACTTAGAGAGAATATGGAATTTTTCTTACTTAGCTCGGGTGCTTTGTGAAATCAAGGGATGGAATTTTGAAGATGTGAGAAAGACGCTTAACTTTTTTAGTGCATCATTTATTCAGCATTTCCCGGGGCTGTTAGCCCTCACACGTTTTGTCCTGTCTGTAGCAGGCAAAGAGGGAAGAAACAGGGAGGACATTATCTACCAGAAAGAGGGGCTAAGACGGTTAAGCAAGATAGCATTTTCCCAGGAGCAATATTATCGAGACACTAAGACCAGGGTGGGCAAACAGATAAAGGCGTGGCGTTTTTATTATGATCTGATGATAAGGCTTCGGGAAAGCGCGAAAAAAAAGGATCCCTTTGCCCTGGCGCTCAGGAAAAAGGCGAGTGAGATTAATAACAATTGTAAACTGATCCATTAAGTCTACATTGGAGGTTGTTACTATGAACGCACTGTTAGCATGAAGACACTAATTGTCATACCCTCTTACTGGGCAAAAGTGGGTCCGATGGAAGCACAGGCTATGAATCAAAGATCCTTTGACCAGCAATTTGGTCACAAAGGCTCGTGCCTTCAAAAGGTATTGGCGAGTTTAAATATCCTTGAAGAAAAGGATTTTCAGGTGCTGGTGGTTACCGGCACCGATTTCCCGGAAGCCCAGGAGCAAATCAACCAAAAAGTGATGGGGATCATCAAAAAGGTAGCCGAGAAAACCGGGATAAGGGCGTTCCTTTTTCCCAATACATTGGTTGCGAGGGTAAAAGAGATTTTACGAGGTTTTTGTGATCAGGAGGCCCTTGATTTTCTGTGCGTGGACGGTTACGCAAACATCAGAAATACAGGGCTGATCATGGCCCAGATCCTGGATGCCCAAGAGGTTGTTTTTGTGGATGACGACGAGTATCTTGATGATCCTCTTTTTCTGCATAAGGCAAGGGAACATCTCGGAAAGAGCGTAGACGGGAAGATCGTTGCTGGTGTCGCGGGTTATTATGTTGACCCCCAAAAGGCCTACCGCCGGAGCATAAAGCCCGAACCATGGAAGGCCTTTTGGGACCTGGAACGGTTGTTGAACGAGACACTTTGCCGCCTTGTAGAGACACAACCCCGCATCAAGCTAACTCCCCTGGCACTTGGCGGATGCCTTGTGCTGACATACCCCCTTTTTGCCACTATTCCCTTTGATGTCCATATTCCACGGGGCGAGGATATGGATTATGTCATCAATGCCAGGATGTTCGGGTTCTCTATCTTTTTTGACAATCAATTGTATATCGTGCACGATCCCGGTACAAAACCCTATCCCCTGTGGAAGAGACTTCGACAGGATATATACCGCTTCATCTACGAAAGGGCGAAGCTCGGCCAGCAGACCCCCATGAAGGATATGGACTATGTCTCTGTCGAGGAATTGATGCCCTATCCCGGAAGTTTTCTCGGTGAAGACCTGGAGGACAAAATTGAACAGGCGTGTACCATGCTGGCACAGCAAGCGCGTGAGGAAAAATCGGCAAGGGAGTTTCTGAATAACATTGTCCTAATGAGAACCGATGCACTGCCCCGGCACAATGCCTTCTCCCACTATGTGGATCTCCAAAGAAAATGGAAAAAGATGTGTCGAACTATTGCTTCAGCAAGGGAACTTCGCCAAGACTGCCTTGCCTTGCTGCCATGATTCCCTTAGCATTGCCGGTAGTGAATAGGGAAGACAAGGGAAGACAAGGGGGACGTCCGTGAAATATTGACATTCTCATGGACATCTTTGCCTAATCGGGTAGCCGGGGGTTTTCCTCCCCCGGCCCGGAGGGCCTATGCCACGGAGGGATGGAAGGGAGAAACTCAATCCGCCTGGGGCACCCAAAATGAAACACAGGGAATTTCCAGGCGTAAAGGAAGGTTATGTTCTATGAACCGACGAGCTTAGATTAAGACCCTTATTAACCCACACCAAAGGAGGAAGGCACCATGACAAAGGCAGAGATTGTGGACAAAATGGCAAAGGATGCGGGCATCTCAAAGGCTACGGCCAACAAGACTCTGGACTCGTTTGTTGACGGTGTTACCAAAGCCCTAAAAAAGAAGGACGGAAAAATCACGTTGGTTGGTTTCGGCACCTTTTCCAA
>JAGMBW010000096.1 GCA_023129535.1 Desulfobacterales bacterium | reverse complement strand
AGGGGGATTTAGGGGGATTTTTACCAACGGTCGTGAATTACACACGGGCGTAAAGGAAGGACAAATGGTGAAGGAAAAAACGATTGAGTCTGTCGCGGTAGAAGAAGAGAAGTATCCGCCGCCAAAGGATTTCCAGAAAAAGGCCCATATCAAGAGCGTTAAAGAATACCGCAGGCTTTACAAACGCTCGGTTGAAAACCCTGAACAGTTTTGGGCAGAGAGCGCTGAGCAACTTTCATGGGTCAAGAGATGGAGACGCGTTCTTGATTATGATTTTAACAAGGCAAGGATCCGTTGGTTTGAAGGGGGCAAGATAAATGTTTCCTTCAATTGCCTGGACCGTCACCTGGACACATGGAGAAAGAACAAAGCGGCCTTGATCTGGGTGGGCGAACCGGCTGGCGAGCACAGGATCTATACGTATCAGTTGCTCCATCGGGAAGTCTCTAAGTTTGCAAATGTCTTAAAGGCTCACGGTGTGAAGAAGGGCGACAGGGTAGCCATTTATCTACCTATGGTACCCGAACTTCCCATTGCCATGCTGGCATGCGCCCGCATAGGAGCAATCCACAGTGTGGTGTTTGGAGGATTCAGCGCCGATTCACTCAGCAACCGCATCAAGGATTGTGGGGCGAAGATACTTGTCACGGCCGACGGGGGTTTCAGGCGAGGAAGAGTAATTCGTCTGAAAGAAAATGCCGACGAAGCCCTGAGGGCCTGCCCCGGGGTCAAGACATCCATCGTTGTGAGGCGAACCGGCACCAACGTCAAGATGAAAAAGGGGAGGGACTGCTGGTGGGACGAGGAGATGTCGAATCCGAATCTGGAACCTGAGTGTGATCCTGCGGTCGTGGATGCCGAAGATCCTCTTTTTATTCTTTACACAAGTGGATCCACCGGCAAGCCCAAGGGGGTGCTTCATACCACTGCAGGCTACCTCCTTTTTGCCTATCAGAGCTTCGAGTGGATCTTTGATATCCGAGATGAAGATACATCCTGGTGCACGGCTGACATCGGGTGGATCACGGGTCACAGCTACATTGTTTATGGCCCTCTTTGTTGCGGAGCTACCAGCCTGATGTTTGAAGGGGTACCCACCTATCCTGATCCGGGCAGGTATTGGGAAATCGTGCAGGAGTACAAAGTTAATATCCTTTATACAGCCCCCACTGTGATCAGGGCGCTGGCCAAACACGGCAGCGAGTGGCCCAGGCGCTACGATTTAAGCAGCTTGAGGCTCTTAGGGAGTGTGGGAGAAATCATCAACCCGGAGGCGTGGAGATGGTATCACAAGCACATTGGCCAGGGCCGCTGCCCCATTGTTGATACCTGGTGGCAAACCGAGACAGGAGGTATTCTCATCTCACCGATTCCAGGGGCCATACCCACAAAACCTGGCTCAGCCACGGTGCCACTTCCGGGGGTTGTACCTCAGATTGTGAATGATAAAGGTAAGAAGTGTAAATTGAATGAAGGCGGATACTTAGTGATTACGAAGCCATGGCCGGGTATTATGCGAAGCGTTTATGGGGAACCTGAGCGATTTAAGCAGACCTATTTTAGCCAGTTTCCGGGTATGTATTTCACGGGAGACGGGGCCAGGAAGGACAAGGACGGCTATTACTGGTTCATGGGCCGCGTTGACGACGTGATCAATGTGTCCGGCCACCGCCTTGGCACGGCTGAGATTGAGAGTGCGCTTGTGTCTTATAAAGACGTGGCCGAGGCTGCTATTGTAGGGTATCCGCACGAGATAAAAGGCGAAGGGATATACGCCTTTGTAGCGTTGAATGCAGGGATAGAGGGATCAGACGATCTAAAAAAGGTCTTGATCGGTCATGTGCGAAAAGAGATAGGGCCTATCGCTACGCCGGACAAGATTCAGTTTGTCGATGCCCTGCCCAAGACACGAAGCGGAAAAATCATCAGAAGAATTTTAAGGAAAGTAGCCGCTGGCGATCTCGAGGACCTGGGAGATCTCAGCACTCTGGCCGACAGTGACGGATTTATGAGGCTGATTCAGGAAAGACAGGTGTGAACACCTGAAAGCTCAAAGTTCAAAGCTGAAAGTAAGAAGGAATTTCGTTTATGAATATCTTTCGATGCTCTATCCCCCTAATCATGATGTGATGCAAGACACACGGCGCGTCAAGGCGGCCTTTTCTTGGCATGGGGCTTATTTCCCGTTTTCGTTTCCTTTGCTAACTTATTTTTTTACCAGCGTCCCCCTTCCACTACTTCAAGACTGACTCAACTCTTTGACACTTTCACGGTACTCGCTTGAGGTCCCTTTTCTCCTAATTCTTCCACAAAACGCACCTTCATACCAATTTTGAGGTCTCTAAACCTATGCTTTAGTACGCTGTTTCTGTGAAAATAGATTTCCCGTCCATCCTGTGTGGTCAGAAAGCCGTATCCCTTTTCTGGAAATAGTGCGCTAATATGTGCATGAGGCATTTCTTCGTGGTGTTTCACATCCCCGCGCCGCCGTGCGGCATAAGCTTGGAGCTGGCGTTCCGCGGCGTCGAAGGCATCTCCTATGGCGGCATAAACATCTTCATGAGGTTCTCTTTTTACCGCTAATTCTCCACCGGGTACCGTTATATCGATCCGCAGGTTGTACAAAATCCCTTTATGATGATGCCTATGAGGAGCCTCGACCAGTACTCTGCATCTCATGATTTGGTCGTAGACAAGATCCAACTTTCTTGCTCTCTCGCTAATGATGTCCTCCATCGGCGCAGTGAGCTCAAAGTTGCGGCCAGTAATTTGCAGTGGAATTTTCATCGTATTCCCTCCCCATCATAAAGAAAAAGCAAGAACATACCCGTCACCTATTTTGATCTCGCCCTTGTCCCGGGACAGATGGTTGTAGGCGTTGACCAGCAAGATCGGTCAAGGTTTATTCGAGCCGCAGAAATGGATATTTCTCGAGGTCCTTGCTGGTCCAAAGTGAGAGTCCCGCACGTTGCCCAAGAGTTTCAACCGCCACAATGGCATCCGGGTTCTCAAAGGTGATACGACCAGGGGTCTCAGTCTTTTCCAGAGATTCAAGGAGAACTCTGTCAAGGAACCGCTCCTCTTCCGGGCTGGAAAGCCGCCCCTTGAATCCCCGACGATGCATTCGCACATGAAACCCTTTCCCCGCTAATTCCGGTATCCACAACAAAACGATTTCCTTGGTTTTGGTTTCAAATTCTTCAGGTGTCTGAAAGTTAAAGGTATGAGTCACCGGAACCACCCGAGCAAGGTAGGAAAGAATCTCGGGGCTTTCCGATATCTGTTCCCGGAGCGTTTCCATAATACGATGAATATCATCCACTTTCATCACCAGAACATTGAAAAATTCTGTTCTGCTGATTGGTCCAAATCTCTCAAGCAATTCACACGCCCGAATGAAACCTGGTTCGCGGACAGTTATTACCACGTTCCAATCGTGAATTTTATTTGTCTTGGGAAGCATTAACGTCACACCCTAACAGGCTGTTGCCCAAATCCCTTTTCGCTTTGCCTAAGATGTGGTTATCATATAAAGGTCCTATAAGAAAAGCGCTTCAGCCCAAAACGGCTTCAAGCGCTTTCTTCGTCGCCTCTACCTTAATATCGGACTTTCTATATCAAAAACAAAAACACGCCCCCGGCAAAAAACCGTTGGGGCCGAACCGCTATTTCTTCAGTTCAGATGGACGCACCGTCCATACGGGGACAGGGGAGTAATCAATAAGAACTTGCTTTTTTGTGGGGCGAGTATAGGGAAAAATGAGTTGTGTGTCAAGAGAAAAACTGCCGCAACATATTGTGCTTGAAGGTTATCGTGCCACCAGAAGGCTTGTGCCTGCCCGCCATCGCTCTCGCTCAGGCGAGGCGGGCGGGATGGTTGACCGAGACGGCCAGAATGTAACGGGCAAGATTTTCTAGACCCTCTTGGTTCTGAGGCCAGATCGCATTGCCACAGTAAACCCTGTTGAATTTGGCGCAAGCTTCACTTCGTGTCCCAAAGGGAAGCCTATTCAACAGGGTAAACGTTGAACCCCCGGCCCAGACCGGGATTATAGGCTTAGCAGATTAAAAATGGATGCAGAATTTTTGATACGGCGAATTAGGAACCGGTCCAGTATTCGTCGCTAAGCGGGTTTGGTCCACATCGGCAGCGACGAATGTATTCCTGTGTTCTTCAAGGCATTGAAAATCTTTCCTTCATCGGGGCCGCTGGTCACTTGTTGCAAAACCACATTGGTGTTATGTTCCAGCTGACACATCATCTCAGCGAGGATCTTGAGGTGAATCAGGCTTTTTCTCGATTTTTTCTGATATGCAAGCTTGAGGGAAGGGTCTTCGAGAATGCGGATTAATCTGTCAAGGAATTGGAAATCTAGTCGGTCTGTGTCTGTGTAAATGAGGTCGGTCCACTCCTTCTTTAAACCTTCGGGTATCTTGTCGCAGGCTGCAAGAACATCTGGATCTTTCCCGAGGTAGAGAGATCTTTTCAGTTGATGAATGCCACGGCGGATCCCTTTTGCCCGCTCCTCATCCAGGGACTTGTCCGCAAGCAGTTCATTCCACCTCTCCTCTATCTGCATACGGACCCACTTTTCACCCCGCTCAGGAGGTAGCGAGAAGTCCAAGAATCGGTTCTGAACGTCCATTAGATTTTTTCCCTGATTGCCAGATCCTTTGCCCATGCCCTTCAATGCTTCATTTAACGCATGAACCGCTTCTTGCTTCATGTCCTTTTGATCCGAGTGCTCTAACACAACTCGCTCCCATTGACCCCTCAGGAATCCCAGTTCCAGTTTGATGAGCGAGAAAATAAAACCAGATTTGGCAATGGCATTCCGCAGCGTGTGTGCAAGTGTATTCCAGGTATTTAGCTTGTCCTGTGCCAGTTGACGCATCGCCTCAACTGACTGCTCGCGCAACTGGTAGGAAAGGAGTTCTGTACCGAGGGCTCGGGATAGTCTCTTGACGATGCTGGTCTCGGGGCTGCCTGTCTTGATGGTATGAGGGCGAAAATGAATCTTTATGACGGCCACAACCATGTATTCGGTATTCTGCCAGAGGACTTCGCCTTTGTAGTTCGTGGGGTATTGCAGGCGTGGCTCATTTCCGAAGTATAAATCCTCTTTTCGGATTAAAACCGGTTCCATATGGTGGAAATCTTCCCACACGCCTTCCACCTGAAGTCTGATACTCCGACTGTCATTTCTGGGATCCTCCGCTGTCCAACTCTTCTGCTTCTCCACACACCATGCCATCGCTTCTAACGGACGGCCCGGTTCATCTCTGTATTCAATCCACTGTTTTCCGGGAGGGTTATAATCAGACCTTTCCGGGAGACCCCAGGAGATGGTCCTTCTTTCCTCATCGATGACGCCAGAGGTAATCCGCTTTGCGATTATCTCAGGAGGACGACCTATTTCGTAAACTGTCCCCTTATAAGCGTTGGGAAGGGAAAATAAGATGGTTTCGATGATATTTTTGCAGGCCTTTTCCAGGACCGCTTTATCGATTTTTATCGCCAAGTTCTCTTTCCTTAGTCTCAAGAATGTTTAATCAGATCGGGATCCCTTAGGCATGGTAAAATAGAAGGTTGCCCCCTTTCCCTTTTCAGACTCCACCCAGACCCTTCCACCGTGGTTATTCACAATCCTATCAACAATTGCGAGCCCTAGACCTGTTCCTTCCTGATCTTCTATTTCCTTTAACCGCTGGAACGTCTCAAATATTTTCAGGTGATATTTCGGATCAATCCCAATGCCGTTATCTCTTACATAAAACTGATGGAAGTCTCCCCTGTCTTCGTATCCGATCTCAACCTTAGCGTTCTTGGTACCCCCCGTAAACTTGGTGGCATTTACAAGCAAATTCTCAAAAACCTGATAGATCCTTTCTCCATCACAACAGACGGTGGGAAGATTGTCGGCCACAATAAGCTTTATTCCGTTCTCCTTCAGTCTGCCTTGAAGGCCTGAGGTTACATTTTTTGCTATCTCAAGAGAGGAAACATCCTCAAAGGTAGAGACTACCCGGCCGATGCTTGACAACATTAGGAGATCAGAGACCAGTAGCTCCATTCGGCGCGCACTGGCCTTGATTTGCTCAACGTAACCCCGGCCCTTTTCCCCCAGTTTTTCTTGATACTTTTTGAGCAGTCGAGAAGAAAATCCCTGGATGCAAATAATGGGGTTTCTTAGGTCATGAGAGACCACATGAACAAAATTCTTAAGCTCCTCGTTTATTTTTAACAGTTCTTCTTCTGCCCGCTTTCGTTCAGTAATATCCACGATGTTACCCAATATAGCAGGCCTTCCCTTGTACTGTATGAGGGTGTTTCTCCTCTTGATCCATATGGTTTCACCGTCTTTTGTCAGGCCCCTGGCCTCGTATTCTAATGGTGCATCCTCTCCCCCGAGCCTCTTTGCTCTTATTTCACTGGTCAAGCCCCTGTCTTCAGGATGGACCAGCCTCCAGCTCTCGATACTTAGCAGCTCCTCTCTTGGATACCTGTAAATGTCAACGAATCTGTTGTTGGCAAATACGATCTTTCCGTCCTGGTCGATATATATCCCTGTCAAGGAGTTTTCGACTAGAGTACTGTACTTTTTTTCGCTTTCTCGCAGTGCCTCCTCCGCCCGCTTCTGTTCACTTATGTCAACCATGGTTGTTCGGACACCTAAGACGTTGCCATCACTGGCGCATTCGAGTACATCATCAATGCAAACGTACATTTTGAGCCATGCCAATAACAAAGGCCCCAAGCGCAGGCATCTTTAACACGACGCATGGGACCTTTGTCAGCTCCATATGTTTTCAAATGAAGTCTGTTATTGTTTGATCTAATTTGACATCATCTATACATAAATCCCCTATAACATGTCAAGCTTTTCTTCTACAGTTGCGAAAAAATAATTCTGCAATAACAACTACATAGTTCATCCGAAAAAGTTGTTGGCACTACAAAACCTTTCAACTGTGGTTTTATCATAGTTCACGAATCGTGGGGGGTATGGCTACACCTACTGCCTGAAAAATCTTGCCGCAGGTGCCAAGGCCATACACATGAACTGGCAATGATCAGTTTTGACGGAGAAGAAGTCACCTCGGCTCCCCTTCTCGAAAGTCTAATTACCCTCGAAAAAGAGCGCCAGTATATCATCAACCCTTAAGTTTTTACCGAATTTGTTGAAACCCGCTCACCATAAACTCCACGGCAATCACTGCAAGTAACAGTCCCATAAGCCGCGTCACCACTCGAATGCCGCCCACACCCATGACGCGACTAATCGAGCCTCCGAAATGAAAAACAACATAAACGATAAGGCACGCTATCATGATTACGCCCACTAATAAGGCCGTGTCCACGGGTTTGCCCGGAGTTTGTTGCCACACCAAAACAGCAGTGATGGCACCAGGCCCGGCCAGCAAGGGCGTTGCCAGCGGAACCAAAGCGACATTTTCTTTTGACATGCCCTCTTCTTCTTCTTCTGAAGTGGTCTTCAGCCCGCCAGGAATCAGGCGGAGCATCTGCAGGGCGTACATAAAAAAGATAAAACCTCCACCTAATTGGAAGGCCGGAAGCCCGATTCCAAAAAACCGCAAAACAAAATCACCTGTGATGCCAAAGAAGACAAGAATAATGCAGGCCGTCAGAGAGGCAATAGCGGCGGTTCTGCGCCGCTCTGAAGGAGTGTTTCTTTCTGTAAAAAGGAGAAAAAATGGCAAGTTGCCCAAAGGGTCCATGATGATTACCAGCGGAATCAGAGTCGTCATCAAACATTCTAATGTGTGCATCATCCCTCCACAGAAGGTGTGACTAAGAAATGCTTGATGTATCTCGGGTCAAGATCCTTCACAGAAACCGATCCATACTCCTTTTCAAGCTCGTCAAAGATGAAGTCAAGGATTCTCCCCACCTGGCCTGGAATCTCGGCCATAGACTGATCGGATCGCATTTGGAGCCAGTCCAAGAAAGCCTGTTTCATCTTTATGTTTAGCCGGTACGGCCATGCCTCTTTCACCCAGAGATCTTTGAAAAAGACCTTCAATTCCTTGGTTGCAAGGGGCTTTGTCTCTTGTGCTAAGCCCAAGTGGTGTTTGGCCCAGCAGGTCAAAAGAAGATTTTTGTAAGTCACAGGGTAGTAGGCTTGAACCGGATGAGCCACGGCGGTTTGGGCAAACAACAAAGACAGGAGGTGATCCAGGGCCATGGTCTGATCAAGGGCTCTGTGGCAATGTGTGATATCTTCCAGGGTCTTAAACTCACGGTATGGCTGGCCCTCAGAAAAGCTTGTGTAATAAAGCGGACGTCTCCTGAGGAGGCCTTCCAGTATCGCTCCCCAGTCATCTCCCCAGAAGCTCAGGCCGAAGCCCTGCCTGGCAAACCAGCTCTCTTTCAGCCATTTT
The DNA here is from genome assembly GCA_023129535.1 of Desulfobacterales bacterium. Classification (GTDB taxonomy): domain Bacteria; phylum Desulfobacterota; class Desulfobacteria; order Desulfobacterales. The sequence continues at coordinate 12,100 of JAGMBW010000096.1, read as the reverse complement.
TCCGTCTCCCATCTGAGCTTCAGAGCAGTACCATAACCTACGCGAAAGATGTGGTGTAAAGGAAACCTCTGAAGCAGGCGAACGGCCTTCTTCGGGCCTCCGCCGGTTACTTTTTCGATCCCAATACTCAGATACCCACAGGCTTTTCTCACCACACCCACCAGGTTCTCTTTATCCCGAACCACAAGGGCATCTGCAGAAACAATCTGGTTACACATTGAAGTAAATTCCATCTGAAGTCGTTCCAGAATGTGGGTGTCTTTTAGCTGTTTCAAAGAGAGGTAAAAAAGGTCCTGATCCTGGATAAGCAGGGACGTGGAGGCAGGAACCGGCTGAGGGAGCTCTTGATCCTGTGAGACCTTGCGGAGGAGAGGCCCCTTTTCAACAAGCCTTTGCGGGTCAAAGTACTGATAGATCCCGATCGCTTCCTCAAAGGGGAGGAAACCTTTTTCAGCCAGGCGAGCATTTCTGAATCGATATATTTTCTCTTCTGTTTCTGCCGATATAACACCGGCCAATTCCAGCAACACCTGACGAAACTTGTTGAGGTCATGCCGTGCGAGACGTTCAAGCAGCTCCCTGATGGTTTGTTCGTACTTGTCATGCTTGATCCGAATATAGAAAAGATTATCGAGGGTGAAATAGCCCTCCTCGAAATCGGATGGGGATTCATCGTGTTCCCTAATTCTGACGTCGATGTGCTTGAAAAGATGAAGCTCGATAAGATCGATTTGCTCGCGCAGTCCCCAAATCAAAAACCTCTCAGGGTCTGCCTTGAGCAAAAGGCCCAGCCAGCGATTGACTGAATCGATCTCCAGGCGGTCCTTTGTCCAAAGCTCCATGTCCAACAGATACTGCCACTGATCATTGGAGGCAACGGACAGGACCGGAAGGGCATCCTCGACACCGATTTCCTGGACAAGCCAGAACAGATCCTCCTCAGCCAGCGATTGCACCAGTGTGGCAGGTATGGGCGAATCAAGAATCCGTTCAAGGGCCTTCTTGCCCGGGAGTCTCAAGAGATCCTTGGCGTTGATAAGCTGGAGAGCCTTTTGATTCTCGGATGGCTGACGTGTGGTTTCTTTCATAACAAGCGCCTAAAGTTATAGCTTGGAGTGAGCTAAAGTTAATGAACAAAGTTTGAAGTGAGCTAAAGTTTGAAGTGCCTAAAGTTGAGGACTTTGAACCTGCTTTTTAACTTTAGTCACTTTTAACTTTAGTCACTTTCTTGGATCCGCTTTGCGTCTGACCACAGACCTTCAAGGTCATAGAAAAGTCGTACTGGCTCATAAAAGACGTGAATGACCACATCCCCATAGTCCATAAGGACCCAGTGTCCTTCTCGGAGACCCTCTACACCGAGGGGTTTGATCCCTTGTTTCTTGAGGTCGTGTTCTATGAATTCGGCAATGGCCGAGACCTGGCGATGGGACCGGCCGCTGCATATAATAAAGGTGTCCGCAAAGGATGCCAATCCACGCAGGTCCAGAAGAACCACATCAAGGGCCTTCATGGCAAAGACTGCTTTCACGAACGGCTGCAGGGTTGGCTCATACGATACCGTCATAGGTAAAGCCCCTTTTTGTTAATGAAGTCGTGGATAATGTCGGGAACGAGGAAACGGATGGAGCGACCCCTTCGGATCCACCCCCGTATCTTGGTGGCCGAGATATCCAGGTGCGTGATGTTCAGACAATAGATGTTGCACCACCCGGGGCGGCTGTACCGGTTAAATCTGGGGTCGTATTGATACTCTCCGGATATTTGGGTGTGGATGATGTCCTCCAGGTTGTGCAATTTGGAGGTGGGCGAGGTCATCACGATGAAATGAGCCGTACTAAAAAGCGCCTGATACGACTTCCATGTGGTGATTTCCGAAAACGCATCCTGGCCGACAATGAAATGGATGTCACTCTCAGGACCAAACTGGTCCTGGAAGTATCGCAAGGTCTCGATCGTATATGACAGGCCGGGACGGGCCAGCTCCACATCAGAGGCCTCAAGCCAGGGCTCACCCTGGATGGCCAGGCGGACCATTTCAAGACGATCCTCAGCATTGGCCACATGGTCGGCTGGCTTGTGAGGAGGATGGGCAGATGGGATCAACAAGAGCCTGTCGAGATTGAAAGCCTCCCGGACTTCTATCGCAGCCCTGAGATGACCCAGGTGGATTGGATTGAACGTACCCCCAAAAAGCCCTAACCGCACAAATACACCATATTGAGAAAGTGAGAAAGTGAGAAAGTGAGAAAGTGGGCTAAAATCCGCAATCCGCAATCCGCAATCCGCAATTGTTAAGTTCTGACTTGTCCGTCTCCAAAAACCACAAACTTGGTGGTTGTCAGCTCTTCCAGCCCCATGGGCCCGTAAGCATGAAGCTTGGAAGTGCTGATCCCGATCTCAGCCCCCAGACCGAGTTCTCCCCCGTCATTAAACCGCGTGGAGGCATTGACCAGCACTACAGAGGCATCAACCTCCCTCAGAAATCGCCGTGCCCGGACATAGTCTGAAGTCACAATCGCCTCGGTATGTGCTGACCCATACCTCCCGATATGATCCATCGCCTCTTCCATAGACGTGACCACCTTGACTGCAAGGATCAAATCAAGATACTCTTCTCCCCAATCCTTCTCACTTGCTTTCTTTGCCTCCGGCACGATCTGACATGTCTCAGGACATCCTCGCAGCTCCACACCCGCCTCTGTAAAACGCCTGGCCATTTGAGGAAGAAATGACCCGGCTACGGCCTCATGGACCAGCAGGGTTTCCATGGCGTTGCAAACACCTGGCCGCTGCACCTTGGCATTGTATGAGATATCACCGGCCATACCAGGGTCTGCATCCTCATCCACATAAACATGGCAGACACCTTTATAATGCTTAAGGACTGGAATCCTGGAATTCTCAACCACAAAACGGATCAACCCCTCACCGCCTCTGGGAATGATGAGATCCACATACTCGTCCTGGGCAAGGAGCACGTTCACGGCAGCCCTATCCCGTACCGGCACGACCTGGGCAGCAGCTTCTGGTATGCCCGTTTCCCGAAGGGCCCCCTGGATGATCTGGGCCAGAACGGCATTTGAATTAAAGGCCTCTGAGCCGCCACGCAGGATCACCGCATTGCCAGCCTTCAGGCAAAGCCCTGCAGCGTCAATACTAACATTCGGCCTCGACTCATAGATCATCCCGATAACGCCAAGGGGAATGCGCACTCGACCCACCTGGAGACCATTGGGGCGCAGCCACATACCTGTGACCCCTCCCACCGGGTCGGGGAGCTTTACAACGTCGCGCAGGCCCTCTGCCATAGACTCGATGACTGCATCACTGACCGTGAGCCGGTCGATCATGGCCTCTGACACTCCCTTTTCTCTTGCATATTCCAGGTCCTTTTCGTTTTCCCCCTTGATCGTGGAAGCCTCATCAAGGAGCCTTTGGGCAATGCGCTCCAATGCCTCGTCTTTCTTCCGGGTATTTAGACGGGCTACCACCTTCGCAGCTTCTTTTGCATCCCGGGCCATATCCGTGATGGTCTGCTCTATCGACATACGGGTCCCTCCTTTGGTCATTGGTCATTGGTCATTGGTCATTTGTCATTCGTCATTTATCATTCGTCATTTATCATTTGTCACTGACCACTGACCACTGCTCACTGACCACTGACCATTGCTCAATCGCCAATCGTAATAACCAGGTTGTCTCTGTGAATCACCTCGTCATAGTGCTTGTATCCCAATCGTTGCTCGATCTGGCTGGTCTTGGCGCCCATAAGATTTCTGATGTCAGAGGCGGTATAGTTCACAAGCCCTCTGGCAAAGGGCATGCCATCCGGGTCTATGCAACGGACTGCAGCTCCGACGCCAAAGTCACCCTCAACATCCACAATTCCGATCGGCAGCAAGCTCCTCCCCTGTTTGCGGATGACCTTAGCTGCTCCTCTGTCAACCTTGATTGTACCTTTTGCCTTCAGGGTGAAGGCAATCCAGCATTTCCGGCTACCCATTTTTCCCTTTCCTGGGAGAAAAAGGGTTCCCGCATCCCGGCCCTCAAACAGTCTTTTCAGGATGTTCGGTTTAAGACCGCTTGCAATGACCATAGGGATGCCGCTCGTGGTGACCTTCTTTGCTGTCTGGATCTTGCTCGACATCCCACCCGTGCCGAGGGTTCCGGGAATATCACGGGCGGCCCTTTCCATGTCGCGGTCGATTTTGGACACAAGCGGCATGAGCATGGCGTCTTTGTGGATCGCAGGATCTTTGTCGTATAAGCCGTCAATATCGGTAAGGCTGATGAGTATCTGCGCGTCCATCAGATGAGCAATCATGGCCGACAGGTTGTCATTATCTCCGAATTTCAGTTCTTCCACGACCACTGTATCATTTTCATTGATAATAGGAACAATCTTCCAATTTAGCAGGACGTGTATGGTATTTCGGGCATTGAGATAGCGCCGCCGGTTGCAAAGGTCATCTCTGGTCAAGAGGATTTGTGCCGCCTGTTTTTGATAACGAGCAAGTGACTTCTCGTACTCTAACATGAGACTGGGCTGTCCTATGGCCGCAACTGCCTGTTTGTGAGGAATATCAGAAGGCCTTTCAGCCATGCCTACCTTTTTCATCCCTGAGGCAAGAGCCCCGGAACTCACCAGGATCACCTGACGCCCCTCGTCCATTAGCATAGACACGTCTCGGGCCAGGTGTCTTATCGCTTTTGCGTTTAGGCCCTGATCGTGGGTGAGCACGCCGCTGCCAACCTTGACGACAGCTCGCCTGACACTGTCAAAAAGGTTTCTTCGAATCTCAAGACGCTCCTGCTTAGAGGATTGCGGATTGCGGATTGCGGATTGCGGATTGCGGTTCGACATCATTTTTTCTCGTTCCCACGCTCTGCGCCCTACATCTTCCCTCTTTCTCCCTCACGGGTCTTATAAACAAGCCCGGCCAAGTGGCCTCTTAACTCCTGTAAGCCTTCACCCGTGATTGCTGAAATGACCCATACGTCAGGATTCAAGGGCTCAAGGGCATTGCGAAGCCTTTCTGCAACAGCCCTGGCACCGGGTTTGTCTACCTTGTTTAGTACAATCACCTGGGATTTTTGGCCAAGGGCCGGGCTAAAGAGCTGGAGTTCCTGATTCACCGTGTGGTATGGGCTGAGGAGGTCTTCCGATGGAACGGAGGAAAGATCGATCAGGTGAAGCAAAAATCGGCTCCTCTCCACGTGCTTGAGAAACCTCGTTCCAAGACCCACCCCCCGGTGGGCGCCTTCGATCAGTCCCGGGATATCGGCTACAACAAAGGGGTCGGTTGCTTTATACTCAACCACGCCGAGGGTGGGTATTAACGTTGTGAAGGGGTAATCGGCAACCTTGGGCCGTGCGGAGGAAAGTCTCGACACTAAGGTAGACTTGCCCGCATTGGGCAGCCCTATGATGCCGACATCGGCCAGCAATTTTAGCTCTAACTTCAAGCAAAGGGTCTGGCCGGGTTCCCCTTCCTGGGCATATCGGGGTGCGCGGCGCCTTGACGATGCAAAATGTTGATTTCCGAGGCCACCACGGCCACCACGAGCCACCAAAAAAGATTCGCCGCTTCGTACAAATTCCTTGAGTACCCGTCCGGTTTCGGCCTCCTTGACAAACGTGCAGGGAGGGACTGAGATGATCAGGTCTTTACCGCTTTTTCCTGACTGATTTTTCCCTCGACCGTGTTTCCCTCGTTCTGCCCTGAAATGTCTTCTGAAATGGAAGGAGTAAAGGGTGTGCATTCGGGATGTAGTTTCAAATATTACATCACCGCCCCGACCGCCATCTCCACCGTTTGGCCCCCCTCTTGGGACGTATTTCTCGCGTCTGAAACTCACGCACCCATTGCCGCCATCCCCAGACTGGACGGTGATTTGGGCTTCATCAACAAATTTCATATATCCCGTGTGGTCGACGGGACGTTTCTCCTACAACTGGTCAAGTGGGCGCGACAACAATATCAATTCTGTGGATGCCGCACCTCAGGCTGACACCGGATAAACGCTGACCCTTTTTCTGGATCGTCCCATACGCTCAAACGCGACGACTCCATCGATTTTGGCAAAGAGTGTATAATCTCTTCCCATGCCCACATTATTGCCGGGATGTATCTTGGTTCCAAGCTGCCGCATGACGATATGACCTGCCGAAACCTTCTGCCCGCCGAAACGCTTCACGCCACGCCTCTGACCGGCGCTGTCACGGCCATTTCGTGAACTCCCGCCTGCTTTCTTGTGTGCCATATTTGCTGCTCCTTCAAGATCGGTGAGTCGTCAAGTAGTTGAATAGTTAAGTGGTCAAGAACTCAACAGCACAACCAAATCACTCATTGAAATGTCTCGTAAATGTAAGTTCTCAATAAATCCGGGTAATAGCTAAATTGAGCGGTTTTTTTGAAATTTGTTGTAGGCGCAGGCTTTAGCCTGCGTTTATCAAGACCAGTTGGGTGAACGTGAAATTGCCCCAACCTACGCAACCTAAAGGTTGCGGCTACAAAAATTGCTCAATTTAGCTGTAATTCCTACGGCTTTAGTCGAATGGTCAAGTGTGGAAATGGTTAAGCCGTTAACTACTCGACCCCTGGCCCAGACCTGGTTTGCACGGATTACAGCTTGATTCAGACATGTCGCGCCAGGGCGGGCACTCAACGATTCAACTACTCGACTAATTGCGCAGCCATGTTCTCGATGGTATCAATCTTAAGTGCGGTGTACTGCTGCCGATGGCCACGCTTCTTGCGATAACCTTTTCGGCGCTTGCGCTTGAAAACAATGACCTTTTTGGCCTTTCCTTGTTCCACAATATGACCTGTTACAGCTACATCAGTTAGTGTCGGCTGACCGGCCATAACGGTTTTGCCATTGGAAAACATGAGTACACACTCAAGTGAGACAGGCGCGCCTATCTCACCTGGGATCTTTTCAACCCTTATCGTTTCCCCCTGCGAGACTTTGTATTGTTTGCCCCCAGTGGATATTACAGCGTACATGTCAGTAACCTTTCTAAGTTCACAGTATAGGAAATCCCATTTTTTGCCTAATCAATTCGGTACCACAGCGAAGGTGCGCTAATTTAATAATCAACTGAGATTTTGGTAACATAACAATTTAATACAAGGAATCAATCTCTTCTGTCAAGGCAATTCTTGTGCATTTCATACATGTCATATTGCTCGAGATGAAAATGCGGATCGGGCCGAACGATAATCTTTTTCTTCATGGCCGTTTCCAGGGAATCTATTACCCAACTCTCTTCGCCCAGAAGCAGTTCCGCAATTTCTGGGTGTAGCTTAAGTGTGATGCACGGAGCCAGCATCTCGGCAGGCTCCCTGCGCATATCCCGATAGATATTGTAGCAAACTGTGCGTCTTGACTTGAGATACCCTTTCCCTTCACAGTAAAAGCATGGTTCACAGAGCATGCGGTTGAGGGTCTCACGTGTCCGCTTTCGCGTCATTTCGACCAGCCCCAGCTCCGACATGGGAAGCACGTGGGTCTTGCTCCGGTCTTTCTTAAGAGCCTCCTTCAGGGTATTGAACACCCTCTCTCGATTCGATTTTTTTTCCATGTCAATGAAATCAATAATGATCAGCCCGCCGATATCTCGGAGTCTGATCTGATAGGCGATCTCCTTGACTGCTTCGAGGTTCGTCTTGAGGATGGTTTCTTCCAGATTTTGTTTTCCCACGAACCGGCCAGTATTCACATCAATTGCCACCAAGGCTTCAGTATGCTCGATGACAATGTATGCTCCGGATTTCAGCCAGACCTTCTTGTTCAGGGCGCGAGATATTTCGGATTCGAGGTTGTAAACATCAAAAATAGGCTCGCTGTCCTCATATAGTTCGACGGATGTTTTAAGCCGCGGCAGGAATATATCTAAGAAATTCATGATTTCCTCGTATCCCCACCTGGAATCGATAACAAGTTTGTCAACTTCGTGAGTAAAAAGATCCCGGACTGCCCGGAGGGTCACGTTTAGTTCCTTGTGTAACAGACTTGGCGCCGGTGCATTTGTAGCCTTTTTTTGAATGTCCAGCCACAGGGACACGAGAAAGTTCATTTCCTTGGCAAGTTTTTCCCCGTTGACCCCTTCACTCACCGTCCTTGCAATCACGCCATAGTTTTCAGGCCGTAGCCCTGTCAAAGTTTCCTTTAGCCGTCTTCGCTCATCTTCATCTTCTATACGCCGCGAAACGCCAACGTGATCTGTAGTAGGCATGAGGACCAGAAAACGTCCTGGCAGTGATACCCTGGTTGTAATCCTGGCCCCCTTGTTTCCAATAGGGGCCTTGGACACCTGGGCCACAATTTCTTGCCCCTCATGGAGAAGATCTTCAATCATTAAGCCCTGGTCCAGGCAAGGGGGTCGCTTTTCCCTGGCAAGGCCGGTGAGACTGTTTTCGTCCTCCTCGGGGAGTAACAGCATAAGATGCTCAAACTCCTGATAATGGTTTACGACGTCCGCCACATAGATGAAAGCGGCCTGCTCAAGGCCTATATCAACAAAGGCGGCCTCCATCCCGGGAAGCACCCGCATCACCCGTCCTTTGTAAATGTTGCCGGCAATATTAGATCCCCTGGGTCTTTCAACAAAGAGTTCCTCGAGGTTGCCATTTCCCACAAAGGCAACTCGCGTTTCATGTTCCATTGCATTAATGATTAATTTTTTTGTCATATTATCAAGTTAGTGGCTTCGTGCGCAAGTTCTCAATAAGTCCGGGTAAACCATACAAATTTCTCGTTCCCATGCTCTGCGTGGGAACGTGGACGGCTGGGCGCTCTGCGCCTTTACATGATTGTAACCTGCTTGCCGGCAGGCAGCTATGAACTCATCTTAGCCCGCATGAGGCACATTAGCGCAATAAGAAACGCAGAGCGTCCAGCGGATTGGGTTCCGACGCAGAGCGTCGGAACCAGAATAAAAGTTGTCATTTCGAGCGAAGCGAGAAATCTGTTCGCTGGAACATACTGAAAACATAAGATTTCTCCCTACGGTCGAAATGACAGAGTCATTAAACCCGACTTTTTACAATTTGGTTAAATTTACCACATCAAGATACGAATTTCAAATTTTTGTTTGGCAGGTCGATCAATTTGGGTGATATAATATTGCGGATTGCGGATTTCGAAGTAATCTATTCTGCAGGACAGGGCGATTGAGATTGCTTCACCCCGCCTTCGGCGAGACTCGCAATGACAATGCTGTTGTCACGTTATTTAGGAACCGATCAGCCATGAACAATGTGACTTTCGCAGAAAACGCCCTTTCAGGTCAAATCCGCAATCCGCAATCTAAAATCCGCAATACCATAGGGCCGGGCCTTTTTGTAGGAGTCGGCCTGACCTCCCTGGCTACACTCATGCTTCAGGTCTCCTTGACGCGCCTTTTCTCCGTGGCGCTCTGGCACCATTTTGCCTTCATGGTGGTGAGTATTGCCTTTCTGGGTTTTGGGGCAAGCGGCACGTTCCTCATGATGGTCCCGAGGATCAAAACTCTTTCCTTCCGCCCAACCCTGGCATGCCTGGCGCTTGGTTTTTCCATGGCCACGCTCGCTTCTTTCTGGTGCTCAAACATGATCCCCTTTGACCCGGCCCGCATCATCTGGGACCGCTATCAGTGGGTCTATTTAGTGGGCTACTACGGCGTACTGGCGATCCCCTTCTTCTTTGCAGGCCTGATCCTTGCCCTGGTTTACACTGGCAAGGCAGAGGCCGTAAACCGGTTATATGCCTGCGACCTGGTAGGCGCGGGCCTGGGTTGTATAGCCATATTCGCCATATATTCCTTTGCCGGGGAAGCAAGGACAGTTTTTGTTGTCTGTCTGGTGGCCGGATTTTCCTCTCTGGCCTTCAGCGCCAACGGATGGAAGGTCAATCTTGTACGAGGACCCTGGATGTTGGTTTTGTGCCTTCTTTTTGTCATAAAGCCCGGGGTTCTGGATCTCAACATTTCACCTTACAAGCCTCTCAAGGTGGCCCTCAGATACCCTGGCGCCCGCATCCTGGAGACGCGATGGCACCCAGCAGTCAGGCTTGACGTGATTCAGAGCAAGGCGGTTCGCTTTGCACCGGGTCTTAGCCTTGAGTTCCAGGGAACCCTCCCAGAGCAGTTAGGCCTCTGCCTGGACGCCGGCCATCTGAATGCGGTAACCCGTTTTACAGGCAATCTGGATCCCCTGGCCTTTACGGAGTTTCTTCCGGCGTCCCTTCCCTACTACGTGATTGGAAAGCCCAATAATGTGCTTATCATCGAGCCCCTGGGTGGGCTGGACATTCTCTTGGCCCGTTATCATGGAGCAAAAAATATCGTGACGACCCACGCCAACCCACTTGTGCCCCGGGTTATGAGGGATTCCCTCAGGGATTTTAGCGGCAACCTTTATGAGACTGAGGCGACAGCGATTGGCGAACAAGCAAGGAGTTTTCTTCTCAAAACCCCAAAACGCTTTGATGTGATCCAGCTTCCTCTGACCGATAGTCTGGGGGCGGTTTCCTCTGGTCTTTATGGCCTGTCTGAGGACTACACCCATACCGTAGAGGCCTTCAAAGCATATATCAGCGCCCTGAAACCCAAAGGGCTCCTAACAGTAACCAAGTACCTCCTGCCGCCCCCCCGACATGAATTAAGGTTGGCGGCATTGGCGTGTGCGGCCCTTGAGGCCATGGGTGTTAGACACCCCGAAAGGCATGTTGCTGCAATCAGGAGCTGGGGCACCTTTACCCTCATTGTCAAAAGAAGCCCATTTGAACACCAAGAGATTCAACGGATGAAAGCATTTTGCCGCCGCCTTCGTTTCGATCTTGTCTACTATCCTGAAATGCAGAGAGCAGAGGCCAACAAATACAACCGTTTTCCAAGCCCTCTTTACCATGACATCATTCAAAAGATCGTAAACCCCGGCACCAGAGAGGCCTTCTACAGGGCGTATCTCTTTGATGTGCGGCCCGTCACAGATGACAGGCCTTTCTTTTATCACAACTTCAGGATGGACAGACTGGTTCAATTGTACCGTGCGGTGGGCAACAAATGGCAACTGTTTTTAGAGGGAGGATACCTGGTTCATCTCATCTTTTTTCAAGCCGTGCTGGTCAGCCTTGTTTTGATAACCCTTCCGTTAAAAAAGGCGGGGCTCCCCCCTTCGTCCTGGTTTTTAGCGTATTTTGGCCTCATCGGGATTGCCTTTATGCTTACAGAAATTTGCCTGATCCAGCGTTTTATCCTGTTTTTAGCAAGGCCGGTGTATGCGTTTTCAGTGGTCCTCTTTTCTGTACTGGTGGCCTCGGCCCTCGGAAGCTATGCGATTTCGGATTTCGGATTTCGGATTGCGGATTCAAACTTGTTGCTTAGATCCGACACGAAGTCAAGCTCCCCCCAAATCCGCATTCCGCATTCCGCATTCCGCATTCGTGTGGGCAGGTTCCCGGTTTTCCTCATGACCCCCGTGTTGATCCTTGCTTATGCCTTCTTGCTGGACAGACTGTTGACACTTGCCATAGCATGGCCCCTCTGGATGCGCCATGGCGTAGCCTTTTTTGTCATCTTGCCTTTGGGGTTCATGATGGGGATGTTTTTTCCCATTGGTGTGCGGACTTTAAGTTCGTACCTCAAAGATGCCATTCCATGGGCATGGGCTGTGAATGCCTGTGCCTCGGTGATAGGCTCGGTCCTGGCTGTCGTGGTAGCTCTGAGTTTCGGTTTCAAGACCGTGCTGCTACTGGCATCACTTAGCTATACGGTCGCCCTGTGCCTGTTAGCCATCATTCGAATTAGAAAACCCCACGGCATAGGGGATATACCTCCCCAGGGTTTGAGAGGCCTATGAGCGAGTATAACCGGGAACAGTCAGAAGCAATTCTATTGGTGAGCCACCGCCTTAAAAAGCTTTCGCCTTCTGAATTGGCAAGGCTCAAGACAAGGATAAGAAACTATCTGCGGTTTAGAAAAGAAGTAGGCCAGTTCTTGCGACACTATTTTTCGGAAGTGTGCACTCAGAAGTGCTACCAAAACCATTACAGTGCGTGCTGCAGTCGTGAGGGGATTACAACATTTTTTCTGATTATAACGCATTTAGGG
>JAGMBW010000095.1 GCA_023129535.1 Desulfobacterales bacterium | reverse complement strand
CCTGGCCCAGACCCTGGCCCAGACCTGGATTTATCAGCTTGTAGCCTATATAGTAAGCATACGCGCCAGGGCGGGCCTGGATTACTGGCTTGGTAGCTCATAATAAGCCGAAGCGCCAGGGCGGGCCTGAACCTTGAGCCGACTTTTTCTCAGCCTGATCAGTCCAGCCTCCATTCTGACAAAGGTGACGCTATTTCTCCGGTGCCTGCTAAGATCAACGTTAAGTTTTGTGGCGAGTTCGCTCACAATCGGCAGCGGGTCTGGATCGGCTTTGTGCCAGTGCGGCCGTAGCTCCCTGAGAAAAATATTCACTGTGATGGGCCCAACCCCATAAAAGGCAAGTAGCCTGTTTTCAAGGTCTTTACTGTCGATAGAAATACGGTGGAGCTTCTTGAGACTACCTCCATATTCATCCAGGAGTGTTCTAAAGTCCCGCAGTATTTGACTGGACTTTCTCCCGTCATAGCGCACATAGCCACCTTCTCTCATTATCGGATTCACCAGAAAGTCCCAACCAGTCTCCAGGATCTCTTGCGGAGTAAGAAGCCCGTAGCGCACAAAGGCTCTATAGGTGTTTTTAGCGATAGTCTCTGATATACGGCCACCAAACAATAGGCTGGCCAAGAACCACTTGAAGTATTCTTTGTCGTTCTTGCTAAGTTTTATCCCCAGCTCTTCGGAATAAAGCTGACTTCTCTTTAGCTCGTCTATAGTACCCATAAACAGTCCAACAAACAATCCAGACTAATCCATAAGCACCGGCTCTCTCAGGATTATGGAAATAGCCTCCATAGCGCTTTCGGCAATGGCTGGATAGACTTTCGTCAGGGAGGTAATCTGTCTCAGGTTCTCTGCTGTTCTGGAAACGAGCATGGCAAGGTCTCCTTCTGCCATGCCCGCAATCTCCAGGACCTTTTCCCATGCCTGCCCATTGGCCCACGCATAAATCGTGGCAGCAGGCCACAGAGCCATGGGCCTCACTTGAAATCCGCGGACCGCCTTTCGTTCCGTAAGGGGACCGAGGGCCTTTCTCATCCTGTCATGGTTTTTTAAGAGTCGCCTGGGAATTTTCGATTCGTCGAGCTTTACCTCCGTGTCCCGGTCATATACAAAGGGTGCCATCTGGGCTGCCAGCAAGGCGGGGTCGGAACGTGGCAAAATGTCCATCCGCAGGCCTTCCGCAATCATCAGAGGCTGGTCGAGCCTGAGTTGAGACGCCCACATACCATCGTGGGTCAGTCGGTCGTCTTCGGTAACAAAACCCTCCTGTTTCAGGAACTCAAGGTGTTTTACAAAATCATTCCACAAACGCATGCGCACACCATTTGCAGCATCCCATATCAAGGCAAAGTCCTCCAGAACCAGTCTGAAAGCACCCTTCGGCTTGCCGTGGCACATCCTGAAGTGGCTACACGGGTTGCAAATCAGGCGATCAAGCTCCTGTTCAAGAAACACTATGCGGCCTTTTAAAGCCCTGAGGCCTGAGGCTCCATTATTCCCCAGGGGCAAATGATCCAGGATGGGCGGCGCTTCGGTCTGTGATGTTTCAGTTAGTAATCTGACCAGGGCAGGTACATCTTCAAGGAGAGGTAATTTCAGCACCCTGTCAAGAATGCGTGAGACGTTTTCGGGTCGAAACCATCTCATTTTTACGTGCTTGCGTCGAGCGGGAAGGCCCGGTTTCACGCGGCAAGCAAGCACACCCTGTTCATCCCGTCTCGTTTGCTGTTTGATGGCACAATACATGCGGTTGCGGTTGTCCAGAAAAAGCCGTCCCGGTACCAGGCTGGCAGCCCTGGATAGGTTTGACTCCAGTCCTTTGAGCCTGCGATTGAGTGCTATAATCTCGCGGACCAGAGCGGCGCGGTTCCTGGTCAATTCGAGCACGAACTGAGGTCCGGCACACAAGGCCTCAGGAAGGAGCGCCATAAGTGCGCCGCCAGCCTTTTTGAGCCGGCGGCCCAGCCCTTTCTGCTGGCCGACCAGGTTCAAATATGTGGCAAACGATCTCTCAAAGATGTCTTTTATCTCCTCTGGGGTGTGAGACAAAAGAAGGTTCAAGACCATGGGAAAATCGACCTTGATCTGGCTGATCACATCTTCGGGTGGCTCAGTGCAAAGCTCTCCAATGAGCCGCAGGTCCATGAATTTTCCGGGAATGGCCACAGCAAAACCAATATGGTCTTTTCCTCGCCTGCCTGCCCTGCCCGTCATCTGATGAAACTCGGTGGCGTTCAGCGGCACAAATTCATGGCCGTTGTAGCGATCTGAGTTCAGAAACACGATGCTTCTGGCTGGGAAGTTGACACCTGCGGCCACCGTGGAGGTAGCAAAGACGGCATCAAGTAGACCCCCGGTCATCAGGTTTTCTATGAGGAGTTTCCATGCGGGAAGCTGCCCGCTGTGATGACCTGCGACAGCCACATTTCTCAGATGCCACATCTGTCGGTGGGCAGCCAAGCGTGGATGTCCTTCAGCCAGTTCATCAATCCTTTGTTTTAACTCAACTCGCCCTCCCCTATATTGGCCTGAATCATCGATGCAACGCTCAAGGGCTGCATCACAGTCCGCCCTGGACTTCAGAAAAAAGATGGCAGGAAGGAGATCGTATTTTCTCAACACCCTCATGATATCCCCAAAAGGAGGAAGGCGCCGCGGAGGGGCAAGGACCGGAGGATTCGGACTGTTCAGATAGGCCTTGACCTTCTTGTCCATCCCCTTGGAATTTATGAAAGGTAGAAGTCTGCCGGAAGGGTGAAAAAACAGGGAAAAAAGGGGCACTGGACGACCGGTTTCCTCCACGACAACGCATTTTTTTGACCGGATGGATTCCAGCCACTCAGCGATCTGTCTGGCATTTTTTATGGTAGCCGAAAGGAGCAGGAGATGGACCCGAACAGGCAGATAGATCATGATCTCCTCCCACACCACACCCCGATCTTCGTCCCCCAAAAAATGCGCCTCATCCAGGATGACAAGATCTACGCTCAAATCCACACGTTCGTGCATAGCATCATAGAGCTGATTCCGCAGAATTTCGGTGGTCCCTACGATAATAGGGGCATCGGCGTTCTCCTTACGGTCCCCTGTTAATATGCCTATCTCCTGAGGGCCAAAGCGCTGTGCGAATTCAAGGTATTTAGAATTGGTCAGGGCCTTAAGGGGGGAAGCATACCAGGCCCTGGTGCCTTTTTTTCGGATTCGGGCAATCGCCTCCTCCGCGATCCACGTCTTCCCAGAACCCGTTGGGGCGGAAACCAGGCAGTCCGCCTGTCGAATCGCCGCAAGTGCCTTGACCTGGAACAGATCTGGCTTGAAAGGCCGGCTGGCAGGCACACCAATCCTGGCGAACACCTTTTTCAATCTAGGATCGGCACTCGCTCTTATTCTCATCACCCCATGAGGATGGCTTCCTTGGCGCCTGCGATGGGAAATACCTCACAAAAAAGAAGATTGACACCAGAATTTTATCTTGTTATAGTTAATTTACGTCTCGGAATTTCTACAACCCATTGAAATTCCTACGACTTTAGTCGAGTGGTTGATTGGTTATTTGTTATTCGTTATTTGTTTCCCTAATAACGATTAACGGATAACGATTAACTTTTTTATTGTCGAGTCGTAAGGTCCTTGAACAACTCGACCAATCAACCACTCAACCACTCGACCAATTGTGAGCGAAGCGAACTAAGTTCAAAGATGGGGCTGTAGCTCAGCCGGGAGAGCGCATGACTGGCAGTCATGAGGTCAGGGGTTCGAGCCCCCTCAGCTCCACCACCAATTACAAAGGGTCAGCCCCTCTGGTTAGGCCCTTTTCTTCATTTGAGCATCTCATAGGGACTACGCACCTTTCTCGTAAAGATTGGTATGTCAGCAAACCGCATGACCTAATATGCGCCAATGACGTATGCCTGTCAAGAAATTGTTAGATAGGGGGGACGTCCCCCTTATTACCCTTATTACCCGCAGAACCTCAGGTCATATTAAGAGGGTTCAGTAACTCCTTCAGTTGTGCTTCGGGCAGGACCTTTTCCTCCATGGCCACCTCTCGCACCGTCTTTCCGCTTGTGTAGGCCTCCCTGGCAATGGCTGCGGCCTTTTCATATCCTATAACCGGGACAAGCGCTGTGCACATAGCCAGGCTGTCTTCTATAAAGGCCCTGCACCTTTCTTCATTGGCTGTGATGCCATTAATGCATTTTTCAGCAAAGATCTTTGCGCCTGAAGCAAGAATCCTTAGAGACTGCAACAGATTGTGGGCAATCACCGGAAGCATGACATTCAGATCAAAATTGCCCCCCTGGCCGCTCAGGGTGATGGCCATGTCATTGCCCGTGACCTGGGCCGCAATCTGGATAACAGATTCGGGAATGACCGGATTCACCTTGCCCGGCATGATAGAGGACCCAGGCTGGAGGGCCGGGATGTTGATTTCACCTAAACCGCACCTGGGACCTGAGGAAAGCCATCGGATATCGTTTGCTATTTTCAGCATGCTCGTTGCCACTGTCTTCAGAGCGCCACTTGTTTCCACAGCCGCATCCTGGGCGGCCTGGGCCTCAAAGTGGTTTTCCGCTTCTGTGAATTGACACCCGGTCTCCTGCGAAATCAGGTGAATAACCCTGGGGGCAAATTCCCGGTGGGTATTCAGGCCCGTGCCCACAGCCGTGCCGCCAAGGGCAAGCTCGGAAAGCGAGCCCTTGACTGCCAGCACCCTTTTTATCCCGAGCTTGACCTGATGGGCATAGCCACCGAACTCCTGGCCCAGTCGGATGGGAACTGCGTCTTGAAGATGGGTTCGTCCGATCTTTACAATGCTGTCAAAGGCCTCGGACTTCTTGCGGAGTGATTCATAAAGGATCTCAAGGGCCGGGATGAGGTCCTCGGTAATACAGGTCAGGGCAGCTATGTGAATGGTAGTAGGAATCACATCGTTGCTCGACTGGCCCATATTCACATGGTCATTGGGATGCACGGGGTTCTTAGCATCCCGTTTGCCAGTGATGAGTTCATTGGCCCTTGTTGCAATCACCTCGTTTGCATTCATGTTGGTGGAGGTACCCGAGCCTGTTTGAAAAATGTCCACTACAAATTGGTCGTCCATCTTTCCTGCTGCCACCTCCTCGGCGGCTGCCGTGATAGCTCTGGCAAGCTGTGCATCTAAAAGCCCGAGGTCTGCATTTACCTGGGCCGCATATTTTTTCACGAGACCAAGGGCCTTGATGAAAACCCCGGGAAATCTCATACCACTTATGGGAAAGTTGTCCACGGCACGCTGGGTCTGGGCGCCATAATAGGCGTCTGCCGGGACCTGCACCTTGCCCATGGTATCTCTCTCGATTCTGAATTTGCGCTCCTGCGTCGCCATGAATGCCTCCCCTTTGACCCAGGTTAAGCGGTTCAACGTTCAGAGGTTAAAACCGTGAACCCTAAACCTTGAACCGATCACTTTAGGTTTTAGTATTTGCAGCTTGACCCCTCAGATCACATCTAATATGGTTATAATAATTTCGCAACAGGAGAATGCCATGTCAGATCTACAGTGCGAAATGCCTGAATACAATCCGCCTTCTGAAGAA
>JAGMBW010000094.1 GCA_023129535.1 Desulfobacterales bacterium | reverse complement strand
GGCCATACTTGAGAAATACAAGACGGTGGCCATTGTAGGACTCTCCCCCAAGCCTGAAAGAGAGAGTCACAAGGTGGCCAAATACCTTAAGGAGAATTACTACAGGATCGTGCCGGTCAATCCCGGCCAAAAAGAGATACTGGGCGAGAAATGCTATCCCAATCTGAAGGCCATTCCCTTCCCCGTTGATATTGTAGACATATTCAGGAGACCAGATGCCATACCTCCTGTTGTGGATGATGCCATAGAAATTGCAGCCAGGGCAGTCTGGATGCAGTTGGGCCTTGCCCATAATCAGGCGGGAGACAAGGCCCGAAAGGCGGGCCTTGAAGTCGTGATGAGCAAGTGTATAAAGATCGAGCATATGAACAAGAAAGTGCCTAAAGTTGTTCTGCCAGAAAAAACACGAATTTTAGAACTAACGGACTAAGGAGGAAGGATGGCAATTAGAGACAAACATGATGCCGAGGTCATAAAGCTCGTCAGTCTGGAAGCGCAAAAGTTTGAGGCGAAAGTCAAACAGATCGACCTGGAAAAACAGATCCTGGATATAGATTGTCCGGATGAAAACAAGGTCGAGTGTGCTATAGCAATTCAGAAAATATTGGCCCAGCACTCACAGGAATAGATCAGCTTATTCTTCTAAACAATTATGAAAACCAGTTTAAAATCCGACAGTAATCTGGAAAATGAAGATGTCCCTGTCATCTTTGGCGTCGTTATCTGGATCAACGTGCATATAATCTGCAGTTAACTTACAGTTGTGCCCTTTGAGATAATAGTTAAATCCCACACTCCAGAAATCGGTTTCGTTTTTCTTATCAACATCCACTGTTTCATAACGCACATACGGTTGTAAACGCCCAGGGCCGATTGAGCCAGGCAGAAGATATCCTGCGTTGATGTACCAGTTCTCGGCATCGTCGCCGGCTGCCAGGTCAGTGTACATCTGAGGTTGAGTCTGAGTGCAATTCTCGATATCAATGTAGGCAGCTTCTAACGTGACCGCGCCATCTCCCACCGGATGGTCAAAGAAGACGTCCGCAGTCCAGACCGTATTGTCCTGGTCCGGACGGTCATTCAATGTGAGATCGTTTTGACTGTCCATGCCGAAACCAAGGCTTAAGACTTTTTTCTTCCCAAGGTAAGTCCCCTTGTTGAACCAACCCTTCTCCGGCTCAAACAGACTTAATGATAGCCTGCCGACAAAGCGGAGGTTGTCTTCAGGGTTGTCGTTAATCACGACAGTCCCCGCAGGATTAGTTGTTTGTCCCTCAACGCCTTCAGAAATCATAAAACGGTATTGCAGGAGCCCGTCGAAAGGATTGCCCCATATTGTTACACTGTCGTCTCGGCCTACCTTCTGGGCATAAAAGATGCCACCCCGCGAGCCGCCCTGCAGAAAAGGGAGATCGGCAGTCAACATGCACTTTGTCGAGGTTGTGCCATAGTTGCGGGTGAATGGCACATACATGCGGCCAACCTGAATCTTAAATGCCTCATGCAGATTCAGGGTAATCCAAAGATCTCGCCAGGCAACACCGCTCCCCAGTCCGATGGAAGGGTTATCCAACCCCTCCTGGCCGATTTTATCCGAAGCAACGTGGGTAAAGAAGCTCACATACTCTGTGACCTGGCCCTTTAGATACATATAGGCCCTTCGTAGAATGAAATCGTTCAAGTTTTCGTCACCCTTGCCATCTTCAACATACTGATACCAGGTCTGCATCCAGATGCCGACCTCTCCTTTTGTCTGTTCGTCAATTTCCATCTTGATTCCAGCCCAGGAAGGACTCATCAATCCCAAAACACACAACAACACAATCATCATTTTGGCCAATACCGCTAATTTCTTCATGCTCATTCCTCCTGTCTTTGAAGATCTATGTACCCGTTCACAGGTTCAATGGTTCAGGGTTCAAAGGTTCGGTTCGTTTTGATCTCTGTCGCAAGGTATTCGCAGCCGCTGAAGCTGATAACAGTCTCGAAATCTACAAACAGACAACTTGGAACGCTTAACCTTTTTCAACCGTGAACGGTTACAAATTTACCTCATCTTTTATTCTTTCATGATGAGAACGTTTACTGCTTTCACAATCACCTTGACTTCATCACCCTCTTTTATTCCCATCTCATTTAGTGATTCGAGCGTTATAACCGAACCCATCACAGATTCTGCGGGAATCGTCATCCTTATAAAGCTCATCACATCACCCTTTTTTATCTCGGTCACTTTGCCGATTAGCTGATTTCTGGCCCCTATCTTCAAATCCATCACCTCCTTTCGAGTTATATAGTGCTTGAACGAAAACTACCCAAACCTGTC
>JAGMBW010000093.1 GCA_023129535.1 Desulfobacterales bacterium | reverse complement strand
GAGAAATCTTATGGTACTGAAAATATAGGTGTTAAAGATTTCTCCCTGCGGTCGAAATGACAAAAAGAGGGGTTGTCGTTCAGGCATTATATAGAACTTTGGTACGCTACTGTACGCGATTGGAATATACTTCTCGTTGCCACGCTACCTCTCGTTCCCACGCTCTGCGTGGGAACGGGTTCAACCGGGCGCTCTGCGCCCAATCAGAAAAGGTATTAGTGACCTGCCTGCCGACAGACAGGCGACCGCTCGCTACATGGCGCGGGGCGCCAAGGGCTTTGGGTTCCCACGCGGAGCGTGGGAACCAGAATGAATTAGGGGCGAAACCCCTAACGTGGTCCCTTATTTATGGTTTTTATTTATTTGTCAAATAGATAATATTGATACGCCTGCCTGATTCTTATTGAGCATTTCAATAAAAACCTTAATGACAAGCTCTCTGCAGTTTATTGAGAAAACCTATCGCTGGCCTGAATGATTATAGATATTTGCTATTTGACATATCGCTTTCTTCAGATTAGCAAGTCGTTACAAACGAAATCGTTTGAGTGTACCCTAAATTCGTGGGAACACCCGTCTGATAATGAAACAAAGCATAGTCAGCGTCATTCCCGCGAAAGCGGGAATCCAGAAGGGCTTGATATTATTACAATACTGGATTCCCGCTTTCGCGGGAATGACGGCTTTTTGAAAAGGTTTATGCAGACAAAGACGCAAAAAGGTTACACTCAAATTGTTTAAAGGAGGCCCGATGAGAATATTAGATAGAATAAAGAAGAGACTCGGACCCGGGAAAAAAGAGGCATTTGACAAGGGTAAAGGATTGATCATCTTAAACGAGGTGTCAGAGGCGATGCAGGCAGAAAAGATGCTAAAAGGCTCTGGTTACGGGGTGAGAGGGGTGGCTCCTCCCCATGAGATTCGGAAGGGTTGTGACCTCGCAGTGGAATTTGACCTTATTGATCAATTAGGTGTGGAAAGGCTGCTTAAAAGAAGCGGCCTCAGCCCCCTAAATATAGTGGCCCTGGATACTCTATCTCAGAAGCCCTCAGATATAACCAAGGAAAAGGACTTTGGAAGGTATTTTATGGTAGCCGCAGCCAACATGAAGATAACAGTGGATAAGGAAAATGGGACCATCGTAAATATTTCCGGTGGAGGGTGTCCCGATGTCCCGTATTTGACTGTAAGCCTGGTAGGAACCAGGATAACGGAGGTGGAAAGTCCCGGGGAGAATGGCTACTCGCTCTGTGCCTACATGTTAGAAAAGGCATATGAAAAGGCTCTGAATATGGTTAACACTCAGCAGATGAGGGAGAGTGCCTGATCTTGTTTGCCATCGTGGGTACTTTGCCTTTCAATGAAATGGGACTGAAGACAGGGAAGGCAACATTCGAAGGTGGAAGCCTTAAGATAGAGGATTTTGAGGTTATGCCTAATTTAGGCACCGGTGCAATGGTGGCATCAGCCTGCGTTACCTGTAACGCCCTCAACCTGGAACCCCCTTATTTCATCACGGCTGGAGATATTGGAGATGGAAAAAGGAGTAAAGAGCTTTATCAGTATGTGGCCGGCAATCTGGCAATGCTGGATGTCAGGGTTTTAGCCATACATTATATCATGCCTGATATACCCGGAATAAGGAGTATCCTTAATTCCCTGGGAGAAAGGCGTGGAGGAATGACTTTAATTGCAGACGCGGGTGGTATGTATGCCGCCAAGGCGGCAGGACTTGCACAAAAAATTGATATCTTTACCCCTGATGCTGGTGAGATGGCCTATTTAGCAGACCCCAGGGCCACACATCCTGCG
Source organism: Desulfobacterales bacterium (assembly GCA_023129535.1). Lineage (GTDB taxonomy): Bacteria > Desulfobacterota > Desulfobacteria > Desulfobacterales. Next base: position 16,711 of record JAGMBW010000093.1, on the reverse strand, counting down.
TATGTAGAGCATCTTCTATTTGAGTTAGACTCATCTGAAGTTGTCACCTTGATAAAGAAGGCTTATGAGAGTGGGAATACCCCAAAGATCTTATTGGTGAAGGGACCTATAGATTACATTGTGGAAGACGGGGAAGTGGTTGAGACTATTGATGAGCCTTCCATTTCTGCCATGGAAGCAATCGGAGGGACTGGCGATAGCCTGACCGGGATTCTGTCTGCCCTGATTTATGGGGGCCATGAGATGGTTGATGCTTGCGCAAAGGCAGCCAGAATCAATCGGATCGCAGGTAAATTGGCGCAGCCTGACCCTGCCACATCGATTTTAGACATAATTGCCAGGATCCCGGATGCATTAAAGGAGGTAGGATTATGCGCATGACAGCCGCAATAGCGGGAGGCATTTTTGGATTATTGGGTGCTGCTGGCCAGGCATTCTTTCATGTGATACCCCCACCAGCCTATGGTATCTGTATCGCCTGCCATATGAGAGACATGGTGAACTGGATTGTTGCCCATATATACCCGATATATGGCCTGAAAGCCGGGGGCGCCATGATAATACCTGGTGGCCCGGTCTCTTATAACTTTCCACTGCTTACCATTATAGGGATATTGATCGGGGCAGTTATTGCTGCCTCAGTCAATAAGGAGTTTAAGTGGAAAGTCATGAGGGTATGGTGGCAGAAACCGTGGGCGGAGTTTTTCTTAGGAATACTGGTAATGATATCAGCCTTAACTTTTGGTGGATGTCCCGTCAGGACAGCGCTTAAGGCTGTATACCTGGATATAACCGCTATTATAGGCCTTATAATGATTGGAGTGGGGGTTTTTGTGGGATGTCAGGTACTGAGAAAATTGACCTGAGGAGGTAACAATGGACTTATTACCACCAATTGCCACTATCTTTCTGGGATTGATAATGGGCTACCTCGGCCAGCGGGCAAGGATGTGCTTTGTAGGAGGAATGAGGGATTATTATCTGGTGAAGGACACATACCTGCTCAAAGGGTTATTTACTTTCATCGTGTGCGCCCTTGCAGGATTTATACTATTCCAATTTGTATCCCCCGCCATTAAAACCTTTCCCTGGTTCTTGGATGGCAGCGCGGTCTTTGCCAAAAAGTGGGCAGCTATGGGAGTGACAGCAAGCCCCAGTTCGTTACTACCTGTTCCCGGAGATCCTATAACCTGGTCCCCAAAGGCATGGGCGCATATAATCCTTGCCATATTGGGCGGATTTGGGCTCGGTTTTTTCTCGTGTATGGCTGGAGGCTGTCCATTCAGGCAACACATAATGGCCGCTGAAGGGAGTAAGAGTGCCATAGTCTATCTTGTGGGATTTGCCTTAGGGGCTATAATTTTTCACAGGTTTGTCGCCCCCCTTATTAAAGCAATTTTGGCTTAGGAGGTAATATTATGCCTGATGTAACCTTAGATGTATGTGGTGAGGTTTGTCCCTTGCCTGTGATGAAGACCAACGAGGCATTGACGAAAATGAAATCAGGAGAGACCCTGGAGGTGATAGTCGATTATCCACCATCAAAGGAAAATGTGAGGAGGCTTGCTACGAGCAAAGGCCATGAGATTGTCAACATTGCCGAGCAGGAAGAGATAGTAAGGTTATTGATCAGGAAGTCATAGCAAATTGGAAATATTGGCAAAAAGGGAGGGAAAAGGGAATCTGTCTCTTTTGGCTCGTGCAACCACCTATTATGTCGTTGTCCTTGACCGAGGGGAGGATATACTATTTCTGGCAAAAGGGAGCCAATTAGCCAGGGCATTTGAAGAACAGGAGCAGAGACGAGAACAGGGCACGGATGTGAGTTGCCCTACATGCGATTTCATGCTGGCATCGGAAGGTGTTTATTCTATACAGAAATCAGAGGAGTTCATTCAGAAAATCTCCAGAGATGAGGCAGAAAAGACATTCAAAGAAGTCGGCCTAACAAATATCTGGCATGAGTTTAAAGAGAAAATCCTAAGTCACCACAATTCTTCCCTTTGGTTCAGGTAACGCCTTTCCTATAATTGCTGTCTTATCCATCCCTTTTTGTCTTAATTTAGCCACCAGATCGTCGGCGCTTTCTCTGGCTACACAAATCAGCAGGCCTCCGGATGTCTGTGGGTCAAAAAGAATGTCCTGAATGAAGGTGTCCACAGAAGGCGAAATATCCACCATGGCCTGGCGAAACTCCCGGTTTTTATAAAGTCCGGCCGGCAGGAGCCCCATCGCAGCATATTCCAGGGATTCCGGTAAAATAGGAACCTTGTTCGCCTGAATTTCCACCCCGAATTCGGAATCCACCACCATTTCCGCAAGATGACCTAACAGACCAAAACCGGTAATATCTGTGCAGGCGTGGACAGGGTAATCCTGCATTATCTCTGCCGCATCCCGGTTAAGGGTAGCCATGAGATGGGTGACAGTTTCTATAATCTCGCTGGAGGCAAGCCCGCCTTTGATAGCCGTGTTAATGATACCGGTACCCAGGGGCTTGGTCAGTATCAGACGATCTTCGACCTTGAAGTCCTTCTTCGTGAGGACACGATCCGGGTGAATGAAGCCAGTGACAGACAAACCATACTTCAGTTCGTTGTCCTCCACACTGTGTCCTCCGATCAGAACAACACCAGCCTCTTTCATCTTGTCCAATCCCCCCTGCAGAATCTGCCGGAGGATAGAAAAATCCATCTTTTTGAGAGGAAAGCAGATCAGATTCATGGCCGTTTTGGGAATACCTCCCATGGCATAAACATCACTCAGCGCATTGGCTGCAGCGATCTGCCCGAACCAGTAAGGATCATCTACAATGGGGGTAAAGAAATCCACAGTCTGGATGATAGCGATATCATCCGTGATCTTGTAAACCCCCGCGTCGTCTGCCTTATCCATCCCGACAAGTACATTCGAATCAGTTGGAACTTGCAGTCCGCACAATGCCCTTTCCAGGTCCCCTGGAGGTAGTTTCGAGGCTCAGCCTGAGCCTGCCACTGTTTCAGTAAGGCGAAGGCCTTTTTGGTCTGTCATTGTCTTTTCCTTTTCAAAAGCCATGAAACCATTGTAGCTGTTCACAGGTTCGCCATTCACCGTTCAGGGTTATCTTTTTTTCGTTGACCTTCGTGAACGGTTCAGATTTTCGGTGAACCCTGAACCCCTGAACTCTGAACCCATGAACGCTTACAAACCATTAATGGTTTCTATAGGCATGTCAAATAGGTAATATCAATAATTCTGACTGATCATTATTGGACATTTCAATGATATATTCGACATCCCCCTTCCTGAACCTGTCAGGAACAGGTTTACAAAAGGGGGGCAGGGGGGATTTAGGGGGATTTTCATGCTTGGTCTCAATGCAATTTTGACGCATCCTTTTAAACCCATTATAGCGCACAGGTTGCGCCTGACGGCTTGAGAACATTACACTACGTGCCCACCATAGCGCTATGCTTCACTACGTGTCCAGTATAGCGCACAGGTTGCGCCTAACGGCTTGAGAACATCACACTTCGTGTCCAGTATTCCCTGGCCCAGACCGGGTTTTCACATGGCACCGGTTATTATTCTGATGTCGCGCCAGGGCGGGCCAATTGTGAGCGAAGCGAACTAAGTCCCTATTGGACGTGTCGCAGAAAGGTCAGGATATAATGTCATTACACAAATCAAATGAAATCCTTATTCAGGAGGAGTTGGAACGTTGTATCCTTCACGGGCTTGCCTGCCAATGGGAATGGGCTTTATGGGTTTTAGATTCGTCACACAAGGAGTTGATGCGAAAGCCCCTGTTCAGTCTCGGGAATATGAAAAACAAGTTGGGGGAATGGTCACGTGAAAGACGCGAGATTTGCCTGAGCCGAAATCTTGTCCTCAACCATCCCTGGGACGCTGTTGTTGAGGTTCTTCTACATGAAATGGCCCATCAGTTTGCGGACGAAGTCTTGGGTCCCCATGGTGAACCTCCTCATGGCCCGACGTTCCAGCGCGCCTGCTATCTGCTTCGAGCCAATCCAAAGGCCTCCGGGAAATACGAACTCCTGCATGACCGTATTTTTCAAGAATCGTCGAGATCGGAAGATAAAATCATGGTTCGGATCGGAAAGCTCATGGCGCTGGCACAAAGTCGGAATCAGCATGAGGCGGAGGCCGCGATGGCCAAGGCTCACGAACTCATTGCAAAATACAACGTAGACGTTTTAGCCCATGAGGAAAATCGGAATTTTGTCAGCGTCTTTGTTGGCAAACCCACTCTACGGCATTTTCGCGAGGAATATGTCCTGGCTCGTTTGTTGACGGATTTTTATTTTGTTCATGGAATCTGGATGCCTGCCTATATTGTGGACAAGGGCAAAATGGGAAGCGTATTGGAAATCACTGGCACCGTACAAAACGTAAAAATAGCCCATTATGTTCATGACTTTGTCCAGCAATTTATTACTTCGCAGTGGGAAGAATACAACAAAGACAAAGGGTTGAATCGCTATCGTAAGACTGACTTTGCTGTGGGAATCATAGACGGATTTCGTTCCAAACTCGAATCACAAAGGGAGAAGAAAAAAAAGATTAGAGACACCTGCCCGCTCGTGCCCTGTCCGCCTCGCTCCGCTTGGCAGGAGGGCGGGCCTCGCAGTGGCAGGCGGGAGCGAGCGCTTATCAAAATTGAAGATTCTTTACTAAAAGAATACGTTGGACATAAAACTAAAGAGCGGCCCCAAACTTCCTCCCAATCAATATATCAATACCTGTCCCCTATATTCCCTCAGGCGGGCAAGTGACCGCAGAAAACGGGCGGTTTCAACGAAAATGCGAAGATTGTTACTTTTTTACCAGCGTCCCCCTTTCTTCCACAGTAGCTTATCAAGATTTCTCCCTTCGGTCGAAATGACATGGGGCAGAAGGGTGTGAACGGGGCCGGCCCCTCCCGCCAGGGGAGGAGGGTGTGGGTAAGGATTAGTTTCTAAAGGGGGATTTAGGGGGAGCATTGAAGGGCAGGGAGGCGGGCAATGGGAGACGCAGAATAAAAGTTGTACCTTTTCTTAACTCACTTTGGCATTCAATAGTCCCCCGATGAGCCTCCACAATTGTCTTGACTATCGACAACCCGAGACCAGTACCCTTTTTGCCTTTGGTTGTAAAGAATGGGTCAAATATCTGTTCTAAGATATCCGGTTCTATCCCAGGTCCTGCATCTTCTACGCTAAGCAGAAGGTAGTCTCTGTTAATCCTCCCTTCAATAGTTATGCTTCCTGGACCATTCATCGCCTCCAGGCTGTTCTTGACCAGGTTATTCAAGACCTGGTACATGAGGCGGGGGTCTACATTCACGGGGGGCAAGTTAGAGGGCCAGTTGAGTTCAAGGTAGATTCCTCTTTTTTCGGCATCAGGCTGATGGATAAGTAAGACTTCTCCAATAATTCGGTCTATTGATTCCCTTTCCAAGTGCAGTTCCGGTTTTTTGGCAAATTGTAAGAAATTATGGATGAACTCTCTGACTCGCACTGAGTCCTTCTCTATTATCTGCAGGGCTTTTTCTCCCCTCGGGCTGAGTGTTTCGCCCTTCAGAATAGAGAGGGTTAACCCCACGTTGTTCAGAAGATTTCCCACCTCGTGGGTTACCTTGCTGGAAGTAGAGCCGAGGACGGCTAAGTTCCTGGCGTGGGCAAGTTCCCTGGCTGTCTCCACTTCCCGGCTTACAAATTTCTTAAGCGAATCTGTCATCTCATTAAAGGCCAGACCCAGATCGCCAATCTCGTCCTGCGAGTCAACAGACACCTTCTGATCTAAGTCGCCCTGGCCTATTGTTTGAACCTGGCGATGCAGCTTGTGAATCGGAGTTAAGAAGTGCTTTACCCGATTCCACCCGAGGAGTATAGCTGCAAGACAAACGAAACAGGTTATGAGAACCGCCCAATAAATATTCATATATATATATGCGTAGATTTCCGGACAGGGTTGGCTCAGGACGATAACCCAATCGAAATCCGGAATATGGACTCCCAAACAATAAAACTTGGTTCCCTCTTTTTTCTCGATCCATCCTATCGGTGTGTCTGATCCACGGAGTTCTTTGAATATGTCCGGTTTTTTTGCCGGAGGGGTTGTTACGACCCGGTCAATCTCCCGGTGTGCGATGAATCGTCCCGACAGATCCATGATATACACCTGCCCCGTGTGACCTATAGTAATTCCCTTTAGAACATCCCAGATGGACTTGAGATTCAATTTGCCCCAAAGGACCTCTCTTACCTCGCCCAAGCGCAGTACAGGTACGGCTATATGGATGTGAGGGATATTATCTTTAGTCAGCATAACACCGGAGATGGCATTTTGGCCTGTAAGTACTTTCTTAAAAACCTCGCTTTGGCTAAATGTTATCTCGGATCCTTCCCGACCGGTAGACACGATCTCCTTTCCTTCTATGGAAATCAAAGAAACAGACATAAATTCAACAGCTATATGATTGAAGGCTGTCAGGGCCATCTCTTTTTGCCACCTATCCAGTTTGGTGGCGGCCATCATCAAAGCGAGGCTTTCTAAACCCTCTTGAGCGTTTTCCATATAAAGGCGAATCTCTCCTGCCGAGCTTTTGATGATATTTCTGTAATCCTGGTTTATCGTTTTCAGGAAATAGTTATAGCTTGTCCGTGAAAGGGTGATGCTGGTAATTATTATGGATAGCAGAAGGAGGGGGAGGATGAAAATGAGGAACTTATAGATTAATTTCGTCTTTTTGATTCTGTTCCGCATGACGTGTAGTGGCAGATACTGGATACTTGATACTTGATACTGGTTAAGTTCTCAATAAGTCGGGGCAATGAGTGCTGGATTCCCGCCTTCGCGGGAATGACGGCTGTACCGAGTTCCCCGTGATGCTCGCGTAAGGCCTGTCCCGGCGAAGTGAGGGACGGGCATCCAGAAAACTCGCAGGATTGTCGACTTGCCCGGAGTTATTGAGAAGATACGATGCTAGTGTGTATGTATAAAAGATTCTTTACGGGCTGTAAAGCCTCTTTGCCAGCAATGAGGCCGATACCATAATTAAAGACGCGGTCAATAGAAGGGATTGGGGACCCCATATCTTTAATACGAGTGCGCTGCTTAATATGGTCCCCAAATAACATGCTCCTTTGTAAGTTGTTAACAATGAAATGGTTTTCCCCATGTGGGCCCTCGGGCTATTTTGCTGGATGAGGCTTTCCAAAAAGATATGTATTAAGGTAAAGCTGCAACCAAATAGAATCATCAGCAGAGCAATCTGGATGTGGGTCGTGAGTTGTCCGAGGATGGCCATCCCTCCACCGAGTGTCAAGAAGGTGAGGGTAAGGATGGTTTGGTACCTGCACGTTGATGACCATCTGGGCAGCAGAAAGGTAGCCAGACAGGAACCGGCCTGAAATCCGGACAGAATCAATCCCCAATCAGCAATATTCTTCCCAAAATTTGTCGTAAAAAAAATGGGAAGGCCAATATTCAAAACCCCGCCTCCCAAAAGGACAAACCCGAAGATAAGAAAATATCCCCTGAGATTATGATTGTTTCTAAAGGGTTCTCTGTACCCCAAAAGCAAATGCCTTACTTGGCTTTTCCTCAGAAAACGGCCCAATCGTTCGGCAACTTGGTAGTATAGAAATTTCTTTTTTTCAGCGGCGTAGCCGCGTCGTATAAAATCGCAAGGCGATTTTATAACTTGACCAAGCTTCGGAAGTCCGTAAACGACGCAAGCCGAGAGTGCAAGAAGAACCCCGGCCAGTGCGAAAGCTACCTCCTCGCCTGCTCTCAGGACAATCCAGCCGATGAGCCATGGGCCGAATATGCTTCCGGCAAGAGACACCCTTTCGTTAAGCGAGTTAAAAGAGACAATCTCATTTTTGGGTATCAACATTGGGGTCAAGGAGAGTCGCCCGATATGGAAGAAGAGCGAACCAATTATGAAGCAAAGATAGGCAGGAAAGATGACCCACAGGTATGATTTAAAGACAAGTATGCCGACCAAAAGGCATTTGCTTAGATTGACGATTATGAGCCACTTTCTTCCCCCTACCCGATCAATCCATAAGCCCGCAAAAGGACTCAGGAAGATAGAGGGCGCCTGCTGAAGGACACACATCAACAGGAGATTTGATAAGGCACTCTCACCCTTAAAAATCAGCAGGTCCAGCAGGGTTAATCCCACGAACTGGTTTCCCAGATCTGACAGAAGCTCGGCTGATATGATCAGGTATTTCGGGTGATAAAATCGTTGCGCGATTTTATGAAAGGCGGCTTCGCCGTTTAAGAAATGGGAATTCATACATCATCAAGTTATAAAATCGCCCCGCGATTTTATAAGGAGACCGCTAATGCCTTTTCCCTGATGTAATCTTCAAGAAAAAAACGATGGGTCTCATAATGACAATCGATCCCGTTAAAGTCTTTCTGATGAACCAGGGCCTGCATGCGGCATCCCCCCATGCAGATGGGCAGGAGGGAGCATTCGTTGAGACATCTGTCCGGTAGTGTTCGCTTTAAGAGTTGGGCTTCTGAGACAAAGTCGACCCCCGTGGTGACGTGTCCATAGGCCATTTCTCCGCCTTGCAGGGACGGACAGGGGATGATTGAACCATCTGCATCAAAGACAAACCTGGATCGAAAGTCAGCCATGCAGGCGTTGGAAGGGGCCTCACTCTCCTGGGGAAAACCGCGTTTTCTGGCCTCTTCCATCAGGTAGAGAAATATTCTGGGATCGCCCATCCCGGAATCATACGGGTTTTCTCCCCTTCTGGGCAGGATAGGGGTGAAGGCGATATTCTCAACAGCGATATTACGTTCGCCAATATCATCCAGCATCTCCGGGATGCTCAGAAAATCGAGTGCCCCGCTGTCGTATTGGCATTCAATGCTGATAGGAATCAAGCCGGAAATAGCCTGGAGATTCTCCATGATCAGGTCATATGTTTTGCCGTTATTTTTGGAGGGTCGCAAGTGATCGTGAATATGGGCAGGCCCCGCCATGCTGACCCGGATACCCGTCAGTCCTACCTCTTTCATATCCGAGATCATGGATGGTTTGATGAGCGTGCCATTCGTGGTGATGACAAAACCGTATTCAATCCCCCTCCCCAGGCAGTAATAAAACCGCCTGGCAGTGCTATCCAGGATGATCCCGGGATTTAGGAGCGGCTCGCCGCCAAGGTAGTCGTCTTCAACCTCTTGAGGGTTTTTCTCTTCAATGGTCTCAATGTAAAACCTATCCATGGCCCGGGCTGTCTCAGGAGACATCTCTTTGGGTTCAGGATCGAGGATGCAGTAGCGACACCGGTTATTACATTTCCGGGTGACCAGGACCTTCGATTTTAACGTGCTGAAGTCATGGACGTATTGCTGCTTCCAGTTTTCAAACAGAGTGGTTTCGTCCACGCCGTCCTTCACCAGGAATCCCTGTTCACAGAGCATATCTATTGTAGCAGGATCGGCCGGTGCAATGGGATCGCTAAGTATGTACGACCAACTTTTTTCAGGGATGAGGATAAAGGCCCGTGTCATGGTCTGATAGAGGGCAACGAGCCCTTCCCCTTTGTTTTCAACAGGGATTTCCACAGTGAATCTCGATTTTTTAAAAAGAGGCATGACGTGATCTCCTTCAAAAATGGCCCCCCGGGCAAAGCGGGTTTGCCCGGGAGATCGAATAAGGGTTGGGCTAGTTGCGGGAAGTTGGACCATGGTTTCCACAGCACAGTAGTCCTGATTTCCTAACTCTGTAGGTGCCCTTGCTGATCACAATCAGTTTCATTATCTTATCCCCCCTTTCTTAATGGATTTCAGTCATAAGATTGCCAGTGCGCGCCTATCTGGTATTCTATGATTATCACGATGTGTGCCAATATTAGAGATTTGTGAGTGGCTTGTGTATCTAGTGCCCATCCGGAAATCCCTTAAGTTCCCTCCCCCCCTTGAGGGGGAGGGTTACGGTAGGGGTGAAAAAGATATGGAATTCCGTTGAGTTGTAGAAACATTCCCCCTCCCCCCAACCCCCTCCCTCCAGGGGAGGGGGAGCTTGTGGGCGGGTACTATTTAGTTGTTATGGCAAGGATCTATTGTGGTTTCAGATCAATTCAAGAGGGCTTTTGCGAGGGTAAAAGTTTGAACTTTTGAGGATAAGTTTGAAAGGGGGATGCTGTAAGTTTAAGCTGCTTGATTTGTCTCGTTCCCACGCTCTGCGTGGGAATGTACTGTACTTGGCGCTCTGCGCCTTTAACAGAGTGGACGCAGAGCGTCCAGCGGAATTGGTTCCGACGCGGAGCATCGGAACCAGAGTACAATTGCTCTCTGTCTTAAACCTCAAGCAAAGCGATCCTCAAGGACCAAAGGGCCGGTCCTTTTTAAGCGAGGCATATCTGAGGCGGTATATTCCTTCGTGTGTGAGAGAAAAGGGGAAAGGCAATTTGAACCGTTTGGACATGACATCTATGGCTGTTTTATGAAACAGAAACGTGCCAGGCTGAAGCGAGGTGATCAGTGCATCTATCTGATAAAACAGTTCTTTTCGTTTTGAAGGGTCTTTTTCATCAAGGGCTTGACAGATAAGGTGGGTCACCTCGGGATGCTCAAATGAACCGGCTTTAGACCTTTTGCGGGAATCGGGGCACCATAGCCCTCGCAAGCATTTAGGCTCACGTGACACACCTCTGAACTCCGTTAGCACGGCCTGAAACTCATTGTTTCTAAGATATCTTCTTTCAAGCTCCTTGAAATGAAGCAATTGCAAGCGCACCTTTATACCAAGATCATTAAGGCAAAGTTGCAGATATTGGGCGACCTTTTTTTCAATCTGGCTTTCTTCAAAAACAAGGATGGTAAATTCAAACAATTTTCGTTGCTTGTGCAGATAACGGCCCTGATTATCATAAAACCAACCTGCTTCTTTAAGGAGTTCCAGTCCCTTTTGCGGATCATAAGGAATGGGCTTTACTTCGGGGTTGTGATAAGGGGAGTCCACCCCCATGGGACCAACTGCAACCTTGCCCAAGCCCCTCAGGATCGTCTTTACGATGTATTCCCTGTCAATGGCATGAGAAAGGGCGAGTCGAACCTTTGGATCAGAAAAGAGGGGATCGGTTGTATTGTACAGGAGGATGGCGTACCAACTCAGAGGGTAGAGATCAAAGTAGTATCTTTTTTCATACTGCCTCATCATCTCGTAGTTCTTAGGGGAGATCTCCTGTGCGATATCTGTCTCTCCTGAAAGGAGCCTTGTCCATGCCTTTTCTTTGTCCTGCTGAAAGTAGAAGACGATTCGATCTAGACAAGGCTTGCCGTTAAAATAATCTTCATTGGCCTCAAGGACGACTTCCTTCTCACCTTTTCGGTATTTGAATCTAAATGGGCCAGAGCCTATGGGATGATTGTAATAATCGATCTCGCTTCCATTAAATTTGGGAACAATCTCAAAATCCCAGATCTTTTGAAGCAACTCAGGATCATTTCTCTTAAGGCCTATACTAATAATAGTATCTGATAGAGGGGAGATCCGATCTATCAAGGAAAACAAAGAGGGGCGAATATTCTCAAACACCTCTTCCAATGAATACTTTACATCCTTTGAAGTAACAGGCTGTTTATTGTGGAACATAGCATCTTTTTTGAGATGAATAGTCCAACTGAAGTTCTTAGGATCATAGGTCCATTTAAAGGCCAGATCAGGTTCGAGTTTTCCGTTGCCATTCGGGACAAAGAGATAGCTGTACAATAAAGGGAAGACAATGGTTGAACCAGAGAGTTCAACCTCTGTAGGATTCAAAGAGGTAAAAGGGGCGCTCACGTCATAGCGAAGGGTATTTTCATTTCGGGGTTTTTTCCCGGGAGAATGGGTCTCAGACCTTTCGCAGGAGACGAGAAACAGGATAAAGAGAATCAATATGGAGACTGAACGGAGATGATATCTAAGCATTTATGATAAAAACCTCAGAGAGTCTGTATCTGGATTGATTTGCCTTTTTTTTATTATGGACACAGATACGGTTTTCTTTCAGGACGGACAGATATTTCCCTGCTGTTCCGTATTTATTTCTGCCGGAATTGGCTTGGTAACCGAGGAACTTTGCAAACTCAAGCCGGGAAAATGGTCTTTTGTTCGTCTTTAAAAGAAATTCATGGATTGTTTTTATGGTGGTACACTTCAAGGTACTATGCCATTGTCTTGCTCCTCCTCCGTTATCAGATATGGTAGCTGTTTTTAACGCCTTTAAAAGATCGTCACCATTGACCCTGCATAAAGAATCCTGTTCTCCCCCTGATCTGTTTGACAACTCTTCGGGAAGATCACGAATAGTTATCTCCCTTTCCTTAGTCAGGATAACCGCCCTTTGGATGATGTTTTCCAATTCCCTGATATTTCCGGGAAATGAATAGTTCATCAGGACCTCAAGGGCCTCGTTCGATATCCCCGGAATAGCTTTTTTGTTTTCACGGGCATATTTTGCCACAAAATGATCAACCAAAGGCGGTATATCCTCTTTATGGTCTCTCAAGGGAAGAAGCTGAATCTTGATAACATTCAGACGGTAAAACAGATCCGCCCTGAACCAACCTTCCTGAACGCCTTCTTTCAGGTCTTTATTGGCAGCCGCAATAAAGCGCACCTCTATCTTGATGGTCCTGGTCCCTCCAACCCGTTCAAATTCCATCTCCTGTAATACCCTCAGTAATTTGACCTGAAGGGCTGTAGGCATTTCGGAGACTTCATCTAAAAAAAAGGGTTCCCGTATCCGCCAACTCGAATCGGCCTTTCTTCATGGCAATAGCCCCGGTAAAGGCCCCTTGCTCGTGTCCAAACATCTCGCTTTCCCACAGATTATCCGACATTGCCGAGCAGTTGACCGCAATAAAGGGCTTGTCTTTCCGGGTGCTGTCATAATGAATGGCCCTTGCGATCAACTCTTTTCCTGTTCCGGTTTCCCCCACAATCAGTACCGTGGCCTTGGTAGGGGCTACCATTTCAATGAGTTCATAGATTTTTAACATGGGTTCGCTTCTGCCCACAATATTATAAAAGTGGGGTAGCTTGATAACTTCTTGCGATAACATATACACCTCCTTGATCGGTCGTACCCGATCGTTCACACAAAGGGTTTATAAAAAACACTGTGGGAGAACCAGATTCCCCTTCGCCCCTTTTTGTAAAGGGGGTTGGGGGATTTTATAAGGCATGAGAACCATGAATTGATCCTTGAATTGCAACAGTACATTGGGATCAAGGGGGGAGCTTAAAACTCAAAGCTCACCCCGCCCTCGATCCAGCGATCAGGTTGAGGAAAGACTTCACGGTAGATATAGGAGGCGTTGGTAAGGTTGTATACGGCACCAAAGAGATTGAGCTTGCCGTATCGGTCCGGGAAAGGGAGTTTAGCCTTAAAGAGATAGTCAAAGACAAAGACCTGATCGTGGGTCTCAGGGTAGCTTGAATTGTGATAGATATATTTTCCGACAAGAGAATGGGTCATCCATTCATGGGTGTAAGAAACCGAGACATTGTAAAGGACCCTGGGGATATTTTCGATCACCTCGTCGGTCTCTTCATCTTTCACATCGATGAAGCTCCCGCCGAACGAGAGTATCAACCCAGAGTCAAAGGTTGCCCGGATGTTGCCTTCTACGCCCTGCCGGGTGACCTTATCGATGTTCTCAGGCTTCCAGGTAGTGGGATTTTCGCGGATGAGATCTTCGATGTCTGACCGAAAGAGGTTCAGTTCAAGCCTGAGGAACTTGAAGGGTCGTACCTCGCCGCCGAGCTGATAGTTGATCCCGATCTCCGGTTTCAGGTCCTTGTTGCCATACTGGGGATCTTGCACCCAGGCAGCCGGTGGGGCCGAAAATCCCTTGGCCACCTGCCCCCGGATCAGGGCATCAACCCCTGCAAAACGATAGACCACACCGCCCGAAGGGCTAACCTCAGAGCCAAAATAGTCGTTATCGTCGTATCGGATGCCGGCATTAAAGGAGAAGTCGCCCACGGTAAACGTATCGTTGGCGTAAGTGGCCCAGTTTCTGGTCTCGTAATCCTTGGCATAATTGATGAATTCGTATCGGCCCCAGTCCTCGTCGAATCCGATTGCAAGCCTGTTTAGATCATTGGTGTCGTAGCTTATGCGGGCGCTGACACCCCAGGTCTCATCCTTGTAATCGTTGAAAATCTCTGTGTGGTCACTGAAGACATCGTCGATCCGGTTGTAAAATCGATGGTGCCGTCCTTCAATGGTCAGATTAAGATTCTCAACAGGCGAGGTCTCAAAGAGAAGGCGCTCGTAAGTGCGTTTGCGATCCAGATCGTCCCAGAAGTGCTCACCCAAAATCTCAAGGTCATTGAGAACGGGGTCCGCATTTGAGCCTTCATCATAGCTGTAAACAAAGTTGACACGACTCGTCTTACCCAATTCATAGTTGATCTTTCCGTAAACAGCATCCTGCTCGTATTCGGTATGGTCGATGAAACCGTCGCTCTCCACGTGGGTGAGGGACAGCAGATAACCAAGACGGCCCACTGTTCCACTGAGGGTCCCGCGGCTCTTTAAGGTTTTAAACTCTCCATACGAGGTCCGGACATCGGCCGCAAACGGCTTTTTTGGGTCCGGTTCTTTGGTGATGATATTGATCACACCACCCAGGGAAGAACCCCAGGCCGAGGAGGCCGCCCCCTTGTAGATCTCGATCCGCTCAATCGTATCAATGGGTAGATAAGACAAGTCGGCCATGGGATTGGCCAGTTGGTTGAGGGGAACGCCGTCCTGATAGACGGCCACATGCCGGACGTCAGAACCCTGGATGGTGGCCGTGGCCTGGCTCCCCAATCCACCGTTAAACTCCACGTAGACACCCGGTACATACTGAAGCACCTCGGCTGCATTAGAGGCCGGCATCTTTTCTATATCATCCCTGGTAATAACAGTGATATTTGCGGCCACCTCTTGTTTGGGGGCCTCCAGACGGGTAGCGGTAACCACAATCTCTTCCAATTCGTATTGATAGGCCTCGGGTTCGGATACCGCATCCGCAGCCCAAGTCTTCAAAGAGAGCATAAGCAGAGAAATAAGGCTAACAATAAGGATTGTTACAGTTTTCGGTTGTTTCATCCCTCAATTCCTGAATTCCTAAATTCCTGAATCCCTCAATTCCTCAATTCCTCAATCCTATAACTTTTCACTTTTTCAGCTAAGGTTTTGCGGCTTATGCCCAATAGCTCAGCCGCTTTGCTCTTATTATTTTGGGTACGCCTCAAAGCGAGATCAATAAAGAACCTCTCTACATCCCTCAAGTTAAGATCAGATATTTTCTCACACTCCCGTGTCCCAAAAGGGAGGTGTTTGGTGGTGATCAGATCATCCTGGCAGGTTATCACGGCCCTCTCTATGACGTTTATCAGTTCCCGGACATTACCTGGCCAATCGTACTGCCTGAGGGATAACATGGCATTAGCAGAAATACCGGCTATCGGTCGACGATACGCCTCGCTGAATCTCCTAAGATAGAACTCGGCTATGAGAGGGATGTCCTCCCTTCTATTCCTCAAGGGCGGGATTTCAATAGGGTAGATGCTTAGACGGTAGAAAAGATCCTGACGAAAGCGACCGCTGGCAATCTCCTCTTCCAGGTTGCGGTTGGTGGCCACAAGGAGGCGAAACTCCGAATATATGGGGGAGGTCCCTCCCACGCGCATGAAGGTCTTGGTCTCCACTACCCTGAGGAGTTTAGACTGAAAAAAGGGCGGGGCCTCGGCAATCTCATCCAAGAAAAGAATCCCCTGGTGAACCACATCGAAAAGACCCATCTTTCGATCTACCGCCCCGGTAAAGGCCCCTTTTTCATGGCCGAAGAGCTCACTCTCCAAAACCCCGGCGGCAAATTCATTGCAGTTTACCGCAAAAAACGGTTTGTCTCGCCTGTCGCTTAGATTGTGAATGGCCCGGGCAACCAACTCCTTCCCTGTACCGGTCTCCCCGCAGATAAGGACAGTAACAGGGAGAGCGGCTACCTCCTCTATGGACCTGATTACCTTCTTGATTTCCTCTGATTGTCCTATGATAGTCACTGGCATTTTTATTCGGAGGGACCGTTCTCTACGAAGCGAGGCGAGCTCTTTCAGCATCTCCCTCTTGGCCAAAGCCTCCCGGACGGTTGTCCAGAATAGATCTAATTTATCGTTGATAGGCTTTTCAAAATAATGGAAGGCCCCCTGCTTGACCGCCTGGATAGCCTCTTCTGTTGAACCGAAGGCAGTAATCAGGATGACGGGGATGTCAGGGTACAGGTCCTGAACCCTGCTAAAAAGCTCGGTGCCGGTCATCTCAGGCATCTGCACATCTGAGATAATTAGGTCTGCGGGCTCCTTGTTCAGGACGTCGAGCGTCTTCTTGGCCGACGTTAGAGGAACCATATCAAGCCCCTGGGTCCTGCTTAACGAAAGGAGAAGTTCCAGGAAGGCTTCATTATCGTCTATTAACAAGATTTTGGGCTTATTCATGACGAGTGGATTATTACCAAATAGATTTGAAGATGTCCATATCCTCAGAAAAGGGCTCTTTTGTGTGTAGAAACGTTTCACTAAATGACGCGGAAATCCAGGAAATTGTAACGTTTTGTTACACCGAAGGAGTAAAACCCGTTTGTGCTGCGAAAATTAGATGCGGATTACAGACAGCTACCTAAAGTGATCGGTTCCAGGTTCAGGGTTCAAGGTTCA
>JAGMBW010000092.1 GCA_023129535.1 Desulfobacterales bacterium | reverse complement strand
TGGGGTTCTCGGTCGAAAGGGGAGAAGTCATTGCACGTGAAAACGGGTTAAAGTTAACCGAATAAGGTTTTGTTACTTTTTTACCAGCGTCCCCATTCCTTATATAAAAACACCCCTATCAGAGAACTCATCAGGGCGCTTGAAAGAGATATTTCCTTCGCCATATGTTGCGAAGTTTTTTCTATTGACACGCAAAACCAATTTTCCTATATTCACCACACCAAAAAAGTGGGTTCTTATCAGTATCAGTTATTTGCCACTTTTGGTTCCTTAGTTGTGGAATTCGTGTTTTTTCTGGCAGAAAATTTTTTACACTGTTCGCAAAATGTTTCCAGCAGAGAGTTTGTGGTGCTTTTAAGGAACGTCCAACTTTTTCAAACTCATTTCTTTCGTATTTTCGTATTTTCGTGTTTTCGTGATCAATTTTTGCCCTTTTTGGTTCCGGTTTATCCGGGTTAGGTTATTTATAAGGAGAAAATATGAAATAGGTCAATGACCAAATAAAAATGTAGTTTCGCGTTATCGCAGTAATCGTCTCGACTGAAAACCGGCAATTTTCTTATTATTCAGAGGACGATACTGACGGGAGCGCGCCCCCAGTGGGCGCGACTTCTGTTTGTGTCTTCTGAATAGGTGCTTGCCGGTACCTCAGTCGGGGCACGGACTTGGAGTTCGCGCCCTTTTTTTGTGCAAAAAAAGCTGAGGGGCAAAGTTAAAAAGGGTCTTACAACTCGACGACTCGACTACTTAACCCCTGGCCCAGACCTGGATTATGGGCTTGATATATCGTAAATCGTCATAAGCGCCAGGGCAGGCACTCGACTAAAGTTGTAGGAATTTCAACAGGTTGTAAAAATTCCGAGACGTATAATTAGATATATTCTTCTACTACTCGATGTAATCGAAGGGGCGGAGCTGTGGGCGCGCGTAGAGCATAGCGCCTCAAACAACCTTCCGCTTTTTCGACATGTTGTAACCGGAATTGTAAGCCTTTATTTTGAAGTTTGACCCCCATTCCTTTCCAGGGAATTCAGACAGGATTAACAGGATTAACAGGATAGTTTATCTTCTGCCTTTCCGCATGAAAGGCAGAAGAAGATCTGTCAAATCCTGTCTAAGAATAAAGTGGTAGTCTTCTGCCGCAGGCGGATTGATTTTCTGCCTTTCATCCGGAAAGGCAGAAACCCAAAAAAGATCCACAAAATCCTGAAAATCCTGTCAAAAAGAGAAAATTAGGAGGGATCTGATGCGCATTTTTATTGCTGGAGCTGATGGTTATCTTGGATGGTCTTTGGCCATGTACCTGACAGCCCGTGGGCACGAGGTGGCTGGGGCTGACTGTTATCATAGAAGGGATTGGGTCGCAGAGATGGGCTCACAATCGGCCACCCCCATCAAACGTATGACTGAGCGTCTCCAGGCGTTTAGAGAAAATTTCAGCACTAATTTGCATTTCATCCGGGGAGATATGGCGGATTACAACTTTGTCTGGAATTTTCTCCGGGCTTTTCAGCCGGAGGCTATTATCCATCTGGCAGAAAATCCGTCTGCGCCCTATAGCATGATCGATGTTCACCACTGCGCTTTCACCCACACCAACAACCTGCTTGGAACCATCAATATACTTTTTGTCATGCGCGATGTCTGCCCGGACGCGCACCTGGTCAAGCTGGGGACAATGGGGGAATACGGCACTCCCAATGTTGATATCCCTGAAGGGTTTTTCGAAATAGAGTATCGAGGCCGAAAGGATACCCTACCCTTCCCCAAGCAGGCTGGAAGCTGGTACCACCAGACCAAGGTCCATGACACTAATAACATTATGCTGGCTTGCCGGATCTGGGGGCTTCGTTCCACAGACATCATGCAGGGTGTGGTATTCGGCACACGTATTGATGAGATGGATGATGACGAAAGGTTGCTCACCCGTTTCGATTTTGATCAGTGTTTTGGCACTGCCATCAACCGATATTGTGCTCAGGCCGTCATCAATGTCCCTTTGACGCCTTTCGGCAAAGGGCATCAAAGAAGAGGATTCTTGCCCCTTCGCGACTCCATGCAGTGTTTGACCATCGCTATCGAAAATCCTCCTGAGAAAGGTGAGTACAGGGTTTTCAATCAGTTTGAAGAGGTTTATGACCTGACTGAACTGGCTCTCAAGGTCCAGAAGGTAGCCAATGGCTTGGGACTCAAGGTTGAAGTGCGCAATGTGGAAAACCCCAGGATGGAGCTTGAAGAGCACTACTACAACCCGGACCACAAGCGGCTCCTGGATCTGGGCTATCAGCCCACGCACGACATCGAAGCTGAGATGGAGATCATGCTGAAAGATCTCATGAAATACAAGCACCGCATAGAAGCCCGAGCACACGCTCTTGTGCCTGATATCCGGTGGGATGGTTCGAGAAGAAAAGTCAAATTCTTGGAAAGGGAAAGAATTCTGAAAGCTGCAAATCCGTCGTAGGTAGGATTGAGGCACTATTTTTGTTTCTCCTCAAACTCTCAATCGGTTACTCTTTTATGGATTTGCCTGTAAACCTCTCTTCTGTGAATAATGCCAAGTATGAAAACATCATTTTCGGAGATCCTAAAAACTACGCGGTATTCTCCCACTCTCAACTTCCAGTATCCTTTGAGTGTTCTTTGCAACGGTTTTCCATAAACTTCAGGCTGAGTGGTAAGACGTTCCTTGATCGCTCTCTTCACCATCGCCTTGTTTTTTGCATCGATCTTTGGAAGGTCAACCTTTTTGACGTCGGCATGATACAGTAATTGGTAGGCCATTGAACCGTCCGCTTCCTAAGACCATGTATCTTCATGAGTGAGAGCCCGGGATTCGTCCCAAGTACTTTCTCTGCCTTTGGCAAAGGTGGCCAAATAGATATCCTCCTGAACCTCCAGGGCCTCTTTAAGCAGGTCCCTCACTTTGGTAGATAGGGAAACACCGTCCTTCTTAGCGAGAAATTGGACGTTTTTGTACAGGAAAGCATCAAGTACAACATTTATACGCGGGTTGCTGGCAGGCATCGAAACTTCCTCCTTGCTGTTTTTTTTCAAAAGTGTTACACAAGTGACACACCTTGTCAAGTGTTTTTTCGTCCTACCTCCATATGGCCGATTACCAACATAACACCTAAAGAGGCAATTTCGCCATGGTCTTTGCCCTTTACGCTTTGCCGAAGTTATTGAACCGTAACAGCGAGCGCATTCCCCGTAGCTTGCTGCGGGGTTAGCGAGCGAATCTGAAAATGGCAAACTTCCTTACGGTCGAAGATTCCCCGCAGCTTGCTGCGGGGAGCTTCAATATTTTAAGGGCGTCTCGCTTTTCGTCATTTCATTTCGGAAACCGGCATCGTAACGGCCGGGATCATCTTGTGGTTAGTGGTTGCAGCCTTTTGGTCTTTTGGTCTGGCATCCGAAAGATCAGAGCCACTAACAGCCGGTTAACCCTGGGAATAACCCTTGGCTCACTCACAGGTATAGTGGCCATCATAGTGCATAGTGTGGGAGATTTTAATCTCCACATTATGGCAAATACCATCCTTTTTACGGTTCTGGCAGGGCTATTGATGTCAACAGGTAGTAATGAGGCTATCCTGTAGATCCTGTCTAACAAATTGTCGCTTTCAGCCTATATGCTCTGCCATAAGACATAATCAGACAGGATCAACAAGATAAACAAAATAATCCTGATAATCCAGTAAATCCTGTCTAATGAATTTTTGCTTTTTTCGCTCTGCGCTATCGGAGTAAGTCAACGTAGCCTGCCCCGTGAAATCATGTTT
>JAGMBW010000091.1 GCA_023129535.1 Desulfobacterales bacterium | reverse complement strand
AATTTTTCGAGCAACCTTTAAGTATAAGGAACGATGTTTGGCCCAAATACAAAAATCAAGCCGTTATTAAAGATGGCATCTTATCAAATAGAGTTGTTATAAGCAGTGGGTGGAGTTCAAAAGAGCTATTATCTGAATTTATAAATAATAATTGTAAACCAATAAAAGATTCGAAAGGCCAAAAAACAACGTTTGTGATATCAAAGACAGGTGCAATTGAAGTAATTAAAGACAGATTAGACAAGCAAAGTCATGTGATTTCAGTATTAACGAATTTTGGTGGCCCTCAAAAAGCAGCCTCAGAAATAGATGAAATAGGAGTGCTATTTGACGATTATCCAAAGCCAATAATCCTGATCAAATACTTATTAAGAATGATTGCTGAAAATGATTTTATCGTTTTAGATTTCTTTGCCGGTTCAAGTACAACTGCTCATGCCGTTTTAGACTTAAACAATGAAGATGGAGGAAAAAGGAAGTTTATAAATGTTCAATTGGCTGAATTATGTAAAGAAAACTCAAAAGCCTTTCAAGAAGGATATGCTACTATAGCAAATATTGCTAAGGATCGAATTGTTAAAGTTATCAAGAAGATAAAAGAAGAAGAGGAAGGCAAGCTCGATTTTGGGGAGAAAAAGCAGGACCTGGGCTTTAAGGTTTTCAAGCTTCAGGAATCCAACTTCAAAATCTGGCGAACAAAGGTCGAAAATGAAGAAGAGCTTCTCAAGCAGATGCAACTCCATACAGACCCGGTGGATGAGAACGCGGAAACGGTAAATATTCTTTACGAACTCCTCTTAAAATCAGGCATTCCTCTGACTGCCAAGATTGATGAGAAAAAAGGATATTATCTTGTAAATGGCGGCGAGATTGCTCTATTGCTTGAAAAGGTGGATGAAAAAATCATCAAAGCCGTAATAGCCAAAAAGCCGAAGAAAGTACTTACCCTTGACCGCCTTTTCAAAAACAACGACCAGTTGAAAACAAACACTGCTCTACAGATGAAGGACGCGGAAATAGATTTTAGGGTGGTTTGAATATGAACCTTCGCTTCGACCCGAATCAGCAATACCAGCTTGACGCCGTCAATTCTATTGTAAGCGTGTTTGAGGGGCAGCCGTTAAACTACGGCGATTTCAGCTTTGCAATGGACACTGAAAACTATCTGTTTCGGGAAGACGGGGTTGGCAACAGATTAACGATTAGCGAAGAGCAACTGCTTGAAAACGTGCGGTCCGTTCAAGGGAAGTACGAACTGTCCGTTTCGGACACTCTTGACGGTATGCACTTTTCAGTGGATATGGAAACAGGAACAGGCAAGACCTATGTTTATCTAAGAACAATTTATGAGTTAAATAAGAATTATGGTTTTAAGAAGTTTGTTATCGTTGTGCCTTCCATAGCTATCCGCGAGGGTGTGTTAAAAAACCTTGAAATCACGTTTGACCATTTTCAGAACCTCTACGATAAAATCCCGGCAAACTTTGAGGTTTATGACTCAAAGCGGGTTTCCAATTTAAGAAGCTTTGCCATCAGCAACACCATTCAAATTCTCGTCATCAATATCGATTCATTTGCCAAGGATGAAAACATCATTAATAAGCCCAATGACAAACTGACAGGCAAAAGACCAATAGAATTTATTCAGGCGACCAGCCCCATTGTAATTGTGGATGAACCGCAGAACATGGAAACAGTCATTCGGAAAAAGGCGGTTGCAAACCTGAGTCCGCTCTGTACCTTGCGTTATTCAGCTACTCATATTAACCGATACAACATGGTCTACAGTCTTGACCCTGTAAGAGCCTATGATTTAGGGTTGGTCAAACAGATCGAGGTGGATTCCATTGTCACGGAAAACGACTTTAATGAAGCCTTTATTAGTCTGGACAAGGTAAATGCCACCAAAACCCGCACCTCTGCAAAAATAAAGATTGATGTAAATACAAAGGATGGAGTCAAACGGAAGATTGTAACGGCAAAAGTCGGCGATGATTTATATGAATTGTCCAACAAAAGGGAGATGTACAAAGACGGCTATATCATTAACGGGATTGACGTTGCCGACGGGTTTATAGAGCTTTCAAATAGCGAGACGGTCTTTGTGGGCGACACATTTGGAGGTCTTAACGACGAGGTTATAAAGGTTCAGATAAAAAAGACTGTTGAAGAGCATTTTCTCAAGGAGAGAAAACTGAAAGAAAAAGGAATAAAGGTTCTTTCCCTGTTTTTTATTGACCGAGTTGCTAATTACCGGGCTTATGATTCCGACGGCAGTCCGTTTAAGGGCAAGTTTGCCGAATGGTTTGAAGATGCTTACCGGGGTGTTGCAAATAAATCCGCTTATAGAGGTTTAATTCCCTTTGATGTGGAAGAAGCGCATAACGGCTACTTCGCTCAGGATAAAAAAGGTAAATGGAAAGATACAAAGGGCAACACTCAGGCTGATGATGATACTTTTAAGCTGATTATGAAAAACAAAGAGCGTCTTTTGAGCGCTGATGAGCCCTTGCGTTTTATTTTCAGTCATTCGGCCCTGCGGGAGGGTTGGGACAATCCCAATGTTTTTCAGATATGCACGCTGAACGAGACCCATTCGGAGCTGAAAAAAAGGCAGGAGATAGGGCGAGGGTTAAGGCTTGCGGTAAATCAGGAAGGCAACCGGATACAGGATATCAATATCAACCGCCTTACGGTTATTGCCAATGAATCCTATGAGGATTTTGCCAAACAGTTACAGACGGAAATTGAGGAGGATTGCGGTGTGACCTTCAAAGGTCGCATTAAGAATAAACGCAAGAGAGCGACGGTTAAATACCGCAAAGGTTTTGAACTGGATGAAAAGTTCAAAGCAATATGGGACAGAATCAAGTATCAAACAACCTACAGGGTCGAATACGATACCCCGGAACTGATACGAAAAGCGGCTAAAGCTGTAGAACTGATGCCTGTAGTAAAAAAAGCAATAATAAAAACGACCAAGACTGCTCTTGAGTTCGATGATGCCGGTATTGTGGCTGAAACCAAAGCTTCATATGCAGCTACACTTGATGGGGATTTAAGAATACCCGATGTGTTGTTTTATATTCAGGAAAGAACGGGGTTAACACGTTCCACTATTTTGGAAATACTGAAAAAATCTGACAGGATTGGCGATGTACTAATTAATCCTCAGCTTTTCCTGAATTATGCCGTTTCCGCGACAAAGGATGTTCTTAACGATTTGATGATTGACGGTATTAAATATGAGAAGATTGGCGCGAAAGAGTACGAAATGCGCCTGTTTGAAGATTACGAAATTCATATCAACGATCTGACCTTTAAAATATCCAAAAAGGATAAAACCATTTACAGCAAGCTTGTTCCGCTTGATTCAAATGTGGAATATGATTTTGCCAAAGAATGCGAAAGCAGAGATGATATTGAGTTTTATTTCAAGCTTCCTTTTTGGTTTAAAATCAAAACACCTCTCGGCAATTACAATCCAGACTGGGCATTGATAAAAAAGAATGAAAAAACTGTTTACTTTGTTGCTGAAACAAAATCGGAAGGGCAGGAGCTGAAAACCAGCGAAAAGAGAAAAATCAGATGCGGTCATGCTCATTTTAAAAAGTTTGATGATGTAGAATACAGGCAGGTTGCTACAGTTGGGGATCTGGATTATTAAACGGCTTTCGCCGCTCGATTTTCTTAGATTAACCTAATCTGCCGAACCGCTGTATATACGTGATTCGTATATACGGCGGTATGGAAGGATAGGAGTCGTGGGGAACACCAATCATGAAGCCTGGTTCACGAGATACTAATTTAATGGAGAAAGAACACATCAAGAAGCTTGCTGGAAACCCCAAGTTCATCACCGGTATATATAATTACTGTGATCGGTGGTGTGAACGTTGTCCGTTCACCTTGCGCTGTATGAATTTGGCGCTTGTCAATGAACAGTTTCCAGATCAGGAAAGTCGTGACATAAACAATGAAACCTTTTGGCGCGGGTTGTCTGAAACATTCCGGCTGACGCTTGATCTGTTGAAAGAAGCAGCAGAGCGAGAAGGGATCGATCTCGATGCAGTCAGTACTGAGAAAGACGCGGAGCAAGAGGAATTAAACGACGAAATGGCCAGGAACTACGAATGTTGTCGTATGGCGAAGGCCTATGCAGAGATGGTGGATAACTGGTTCAATTCAGTGCAAGCCGCATCGGCTACAGCTAACCGGGAAGGCGGGAAGAAACAGAACATCTGGCATAACTAACCTCATGAACTCGGACGCGGTAAACCGCGCCGGTTATGAGGAAGCGTGTGTGCATCTGAGGAAAGTTGTGGACACAGACGATTTGACAGAAATGGCCTATCAAATGATCCCAATTGCAGGGGATATTTCCGACTATCTTCGTTGTGATATTGGTGCTCGATGTCATGCGTACCGTAATGAGAATGATTACCTTTCAGGAACATTGGTGTTTCTGAAGAAAATCGTTCAATACCCAAAAAATTATCTGGAATCGTGGAATCTTGACGACATCGATCCACAGCATTTCAAAGCGGCGGTACTGCGTCTTGTGAAACATGTGTCCAAGACAATCGCTACGCCGATTGCAGACCGTGGAGCAACAGCATTCGAATGACAAAAAGGGCCGGAGCCAACGAGGGGACAACAGGACAATAGGGGCTCGTGAAATATTGACATTGTACGAGGTCGCGAGACCGTTATCTTGTAACCTGAAAACAAAATCAGTAAACTCAAAGCTGTTAGCTGCGGCAGAGAGTGAAGACCCGAATGTAAACAAGCAGGCCAAGGCAGAGGAGTTGAGAAAGAGGGAAGATCAACAAAAAAAAGCCCCGGAAGATAAGCCAAAGAATTACGTTCGTCATCTGGAGGACCGAGCTGATTATGAAATTCGGTGCGAATATTTCGGTATCAGCCACGGATACGAGCCGGACTTTTTACTACGCATGAAGGATGGGCGGACTCTCATCCTTGAGATAAAGGGCGACGAGACGGATGAGGAAAAGGCCAAACACGCGGCAGCCAAACGATGGGTTTCTGCGGTAAATAACTGGGAGGAAATATGGGACGTCCGGGGAGGAAATATGGGACGTCCGTGAAATATTGAAATTCTCATTTTCTTGCCTTAATCCCATAGTTGGATGATGGTCTATCGAATGTATAACAAGCAAAACGTCAATATTTTACGGACGTCCCCAAATTTCCCCCTCCAAAAACCACGACCCGTTTTTGATGACATGAGGGACAAAAGCGTAAATTTATAAACTGAAGAGCGTACCATTTTTTACACAGGGAGTTTTTTGGTTGCTGGTGTGGATAAAGATTCTAATTTTTGTTCAACTTTTGAAAGGCGGTCAAAATACTTAAAATTCATGTTGGATACGGCTTGGAGAGCATGATTAGCCATTTGTTCTTTAAGTAAATCTTCGCGCTGCTCGAGTTTTATAATTTTTTCTGAATGGTTCTCTACTTTAACCCACAATTTGTCGACGTCACTTCTTAACGCACCAACATTTGACGTAACCGTCATAATTTCCTGCAAGAGACGAAAAGGCTCAACCACGATTCTTCTCCATTTCCTCAATGCGAGCCAAGCTGTCGTTAACACGCTTCCGGAGGCCTGTTAAATCTTTGTTTAAGGCCCTTAGCTGTTCATACGCAGCTGCCATCAATGTTTCATCATCAATGGTGAATTCCTTGTCGCGTGAAACCTCCCTTTTTTTGCTATAAAAGGGAAATCGCGTTACGTAGCGTTCACGTTCCGATTCAACAATACGTCCCAAGTTGCCTTTAAAATACCCTTTACCATAAATAGCTTGGCAGGTCATAAAAAGATATTTTGATTTGTTTACAACATTACTTACATCATAGAAATGTATGATATGCTCATCTTCAGGTTCAACATCTATGTATCCAATTATACGGATATGTGACGCACATGCTCTATCTGGAGTATGGGTAAGCCAAGGATTAAATAGGCCATTCTTTAAAATTACAAAATTAGAAGGATCTAATTGTGCAATGTGCTTCTGCATTAATCTTCCTCCCCACAGATAAATGTTGTTTTTCCAGTTTGTTCGTTCATGAAGCGTTTCGCTGTCTCAGCCTTCTTGAGTGCTCTTTTACTCACCTCCAATAAACGACGAACGTCATTTTCATCAAGTGCAATACTTAGACTTTTGTTCTCATCGCGGCTATCAAAAGAAATACGCAATGTGTATGAAACCACTGATCCTTGAATTTCTGTGGCGTCTTTATCAAAAACAGGACGAATATCAGTTAAAATTTTGATACCTTGGAGTAGGTTCGCATAGTCGTAAGATAAATTTAATGTCTTAACAATAGTCCATACTGCTTCAAGCGAAAACAGCTGTTGAAGTTGAGGCTGCATAGCCTTCCACTCCGATATCTCAGTCTTGCCCCATTGATCGTCTGTTGAATTAACAATACCATGCCACAAGCCTTCTAACAGTGTATTTGCATCAATATCACGCTGTCTTCGAAGAGTGTAGAGAGATAACAGTTGTTCTATAATAATATCAATTTCATGAAGACGATCAGGAATCAACTCTTCAAGGAGAAGACGCAATTTGGAAGGTCTAAGAATAGGATGGTCTATGTTAGCTAACTTCTCAACAATGGATTGAATACGCTCAGGGCCAAGATCGCGAATTACGGCGAGGCCTCGAAGTTGTTCTTTTCGCAAAACAATTTGGATGGCCATAATAAAGAAACATCCTGTTTAAAATTATAATTACAAAAATAGAATACAATCTATAGATAGGACTTTGCTTTTAGGATGGCAAACAATGGCATAATCCGGGTTGTGTGTCAAGACAAAAATGAACACTTCATATTGTGGAAGTGTGAAAATGGCAGGATGTTAAACAACAAGGGGGAGCCTGAAAGCGGAAGAAATCTGGAGTGCTGAATATCAAATTGCCATAAAATGCCAAGATTTTACCATTTTTGGGCGGACCTCTCCTGTATGACCCGAAACGTATGCTCGGATGAAACCTATTGAACCCAGTAATCTGTTTCAGGAAGCTGTGAGCCCTGTTAAATAGTATCATCAAAAGTTTGACCATACTTAAGGTTGACAGCAGATTCAAAAAGGAGAATTGACGATGCGTTTTGTTTGATTGAACCGGGTAAATATGAAGGGTCGATGATAAGGACGTAGGTTGGGTTGAGCGGTAGTGACACGAAGTGTAATGTTCTCAAGCCGTGAAGCGCAACCCTGCGCTAAACCCAACAAATGCAAGCAAATTCGCCTCATGATTGTTGGGCTTAGCGCCTCAACCCAACCTACAAAATCCAAAATTAGAATTGCTGGCGCCGCAACATATTGTGGTTCAAGGTTATCCTGCGCGGAGAGGGCTTGGAGAAGGGGACGGGTGGTTGTATTTTTTACTTGACAAATAGAACATTTATTCTATAATAGCAACAAATATACACCTCAAACCTAGGTTGAGCGGTTCAACGTTCACGGCATAACCTTAAAAAGATATTTTGACACAATGAACAGGATTTACAGGATTTACATGATTTTTCTGCCCCGCCGTTGGCGGGGCAAATAAATATCCTGTTTATCTTGTAAATCCTGTCTAAAGTCATTTGAACCCTGAACCTTTGAACCCTGAACCCGTGAACGGTTATGTTTCATTTTATGGAGGCAGCTCATGGAGGCTCTATCAAGCAAGCAGGCGCAGGTATTAAAGTTCCTCATAGATTTCAACGCAGAGAATGGGTTTCCGCCAACCATAAGAGAGTTGTGCGATTATTTCGGGTTCAAGTCGCTCAACACTGCCCATTTTCACCTGCGGTCTCTGGAGAAAAAGGGCTATATCCAGGTTCATCCGGGCAAAGGGCGGGGGATCACCCTGCCCGGAGCCCGTCCCCTGTCTGAAAGACAAATCCCTGTGGTAGGCAGGGTTGCAGCAGGTATGCCTATCTTAGCCGTTGAAAATATCGAGGAGTTTTTGGGCATAGACAGGCGGTTTTTTGGTGCTGAAGAATGCTTTGCGGTTCAGGTCAAAGGGGACTCTATGGTGGATGCCCATATTCAAGACGAAGATTACGTGATCATAAAGATCCAGGATCAGGCCCAAAACGGTGATATCGTAGCTGCACTGATTGAAGATGATGTAACCCTGAAATATTTTTACCGGACCAGAAAACAGATCAGGCTGAAATCAGCTAATCCCGGGTATCCTATGCTGATTTTCAAAAAAGGGGACCCCCGGTCTTTTAGAATACTTGGGGTCATGGCGGGCTTGGTCAGAAAGAGATGAGCATCGTTATTCGTGATTCGGTTGCGCCGCTCGTTACGTTTTGCGTTTGACGGTTACCGAAATCCGCGTACGACGGACGTAACCGACAAACGACTTCCGAGATCGAAGATTTGAAGTAACGTTTTGTCTAAATCCGAAATCCGAAATCGAAAATCCGAAATCGAAAATGTTTACCCACTTACATGTTCACAGCGCCTTTTCCTTTCTTTACGGCACATTTACGCCCGAGGCCCTGGTGCAAGAGGGCAAAGGAGATGTGGGACAATGGGGACAATTGGGGACGTCCTTGACAAATTGGACAAAGGCTGATATGGGGGGAATGCAAAGGGGGTCGGACCACGCTAAGGAGCTGATATGAAAAGGAATGATCTTGAAATGAGGCCTCAAATTGGCCCTATAATCGCTTTTTTGAGGGCAAAAAGAGGGATTTAGGTAGCGGGCATGGCAAGAGCAAAAAGACATTACATCCCAGGGCACGTTTGGCACATAACGTCAGGCCGCTATCTGTCGTCTGATAGTCTCTACTTCGCGCTCCAGCCGCGATACTCGCTTATCGAATTTATGATGTTCGTCTTTGGAGACGCTCTCCAAAAAAAAGCGGTCTATCCTGGCGTTGTTGGCATCCAGACGATCGATCAGGTCAGAATGGACCGCATCGATCCGTTTATTGGTCTCATCGATCCGTTTATTAGTCCCATCGATCCGTTGCCCGAGTTCAGAGCGAACATCGTCGATGCGACGACTTTGATCTGCCAGGTGGGTGTTCATATCGTCAAGACGTTTGTTGGTTACCTCAAGGATAGACAGGATCTTACTATTTTCATCCCTGATTCTACTCAGATCAGGCACAACCATTTCTTGTAATAATTTTTGTACGGTCTCCTTTATCTCCATACCTGCCTCCCATGACCGTTATCTATATATCTTTTTCGCGATTATGTGAAAATAGTCAAAAACAAAAACCTCCATGATGAGATTCCCCGCGGTGCTGCGTGAACCCCTGCTCAACTCAGTCCGCATTTTTGCATGACGACTTTTGCCAGGCACCTTAATCCCGAAGCGCATGAAAAAAATCTCCTACTGCCTCGACTCCTTTGTCGTTCAATACGCGCAGGGCCTGGCTTCCCACCACCGCGATTTCTACTTTCCCCTTCAAAAAGTCTACATCTTTCTTGTGGCTGACACCAAACCCCAATGCCAGGGGTAGGGCTGTCACCTCCCTGCACCGGCCGAGAAATTCGTCGAGTTCTGTAGAAAATGTCGTTTTGGCACCGGTTATGCCTTTGCGCGCAACACAGTAGAAAAAACCGCGGCCAAAGCCGGCTAAGTAGGCCAAACGTTTTGGCGTGGTAGTCGGCGAGAGTATGAAAATGGGATCAATGCCATGAGCCGCGGCAGCAGCCATATACGACTTCCCCTCCTCCGGGGGCATGTCAGCCACGATCGTGCCCCGGATTCCGGCCTCTTTAGACTCAGCAAAAAATCGCTCTTCGCCGTGCTTGAATATGATGTTGCAGTAGGTCATGAAAAGGAACGGAATGTCGAAAGTCTCTGTGACCCGGCAGGCAAACTTGAAGCAGTCGTCCACCCTGATCCCTGCAGTTAGGGCAGACTGATTGGCCTTCAAAATCACCGGGCCGTCGGCAATCGGCTCAGAAAACGGGATTTGTAATTCCATCAGATCCACACCAGCGGAAACAATTGCCTTCACCAGATCGAAACTTTTCTCCAGATCAGGATAGCCCATTACCACGTGAGCCATCAGCAAAATACCTCGCTCTTCCGTCTTTTGCCGAATGTAGTCTTCAAGCACTGTATGCCTCCGCTTTGGTGATGATAAACTTTTTCCACTCTTCATCCCCGACCGCATCTGCAATCAGGAAAATGTCTTTGTCACCGCGACCAGACATGTTGATCAGGATGACGTCATCGGCTGACATCTGCTGGACCTCCCTGAATGCGCAGGCCAGGGCATGAGATGATTCAAGGGCTGGAATGATCCCTTCCTTTCTCATGGTCAGCCGAGTGGCCGCTATGACCTCGTCATTGGTGGCCGCTTCAAAGCGCACAAGTCCCTGCTCATGATAGGCGGCCAGGATGGGCGATACCCCAATGTAGTCGAGGCCTGCCGCCACACTATGTGTTTCCAGCATCTGCCCGTCATCATTTTGCAAAAAATAGGTCTTGTAGCCCTGGGCTACCCCCACGCTGCCATCTGCCGAAGCCAGGCGCGATGCGTGTCTTCCGGTTTCCAAACCTTCGCCCCCTGCTTCCACACCCACGAGTTCCACATGCGAATCGCCAAGAAACCCGCTGAATATGCCCAGGGCATTCGAACCCCCACCTACACAGGCATACACCCGGCTGGGGAGGCGACCGGCCTGCCGCAGCATCTGGTCTCTTGCCTCCGATCCGATGATCGATTGAAAATAGGAAACCATCTCAGGGTAGGGGTGAGGGCCGCACACAGTTCCCAGCACATAATGGGTGGTGTCCATGTTGGTGGCCCAATCTCTGAGCGCCTCATTGATGGCATCTTTCAATATGCGGTCACCGTCTGTAACCGGAACCACGGTGGCTCCTAATTGCTCCATCCAAAAGACATTGGGCCGCTGGCGCTCCATGTCTACCTCTCCCATATAGATCGTACACTCAAAGCCGAATTTCGCGGCCATGGTTGCGGTTGCGACCCCGTGTTGACCGGCTCCGGTTTCCGCAATGACCCGGCTT
>JAGMBW010000090.1 GCA_023129535.1 Desulfobacterales bacterium | reverse complement strand
TCAAAGGGTTAGGGCTCTTCAACCGTGAACCGTGAACGTTGAACCGCTCAACCTAGGACGGAGGAACAGAGTTGGGTACGATCCTGATCGTTGATGACGATGCGCAGTTGCGGCAAAGCTTTGACAAGCTCTTGACCGAAGAAGGCCATACCGTGCGAACCGCGTCCACAGGCGAGGCAGCTATTGCTATGGTTCGTGAGTGTGTCCCTGATCTGGTGGTTATGGATGTGCGCTTGCCCGGAAGGAGTGGGCTTGAGACCTTTCGGGAAATACTGGAAATAGAACGCAAGCTTCCGGTCATCGTGATGACCGCGTTCGGCACCACCGAGACCGCCATCGAAGCTACCAAGCTCGGGGCCTTCGAGTATGTGCTCAAGCCGTTCGAGATTCCCGAAATATTGGCCTTGATTGATCAGGCCCTCGAAGCGGGGCGATTCATGCGCTCAAGGGTCGAGATAGACGTGGTCCCAGAGGTGGCCTCTTCCGAAGCAATTATTGGCCGAAGTAACGCCATGCAGGAAGTATACAAGGCGATTGGCCGGGTGGCTTCTACTGACGCCACCGTACTTATCCGCGGCGAGTCTGGCACTGGAAAGGAACTGGTGGCTCGTGCCATATATCAGCACAGTCTCCGGGGAGACAACCCTTTTCTTGTGATTAACTGTGTGGCCATTCCCGAGACCCTCCTTGAAAGCGAGCTATTCGGATATGAGAAAGGAGCCTTCACCGGTGCAGTGAGTCGCCGTGTAGGAAAGATCCAGCAAGCCAATGGCGGGACCGTGTTTCTGGATGAAATTGGTGACATGCCCTTTGTTATCCAGGCCAAAATCCTGCGCCTGCTCCAAGAAAAGAGTATCGAGCGACTCGGCGGCTACAAGCCCATTCCGGTTGATGTGCGTATCATAGCAGCCACCAACCGAGACCTTGAAGCGGCGGTCGCACAGGGCCGGTTCCGAGAGGATCTTTATTATCGGCTCAAGGTTGTCACGCTCTGGCTTCCTCTCCTGCGTGATCGGTTGGAAGATGTCCCCCTTCTTGTCGATTACTTTCTTGCCCAATTTGCCAGAGACATGGAGACCGACAATCCGGGAATGAGTAAGGAGGCGAAGGCCATATGCACCAGCCGTCCCTGGCTGGGTAATGTCCGCGAACTTGCAAATACCATACAAAAGGCGATGATTTTTAACCGTGGCGGCCCCATCAGCCCGGAGGATATCTGGCAGGCCATAGGTGGCCAGGACGTCTCCGCGCACACGGACAATACCGTGGATGAGGCGATCATAAAGTGGGTTCGGGAAACACTCAGCCGGGGGATCCCAAAGGATATGTTCAACTCCTTGATGGACTGCTTTGCCAGAATGCTGATCACTGAGGCCCTCAATCTCAGTTCCGGCAACCGTAGCCGCACGGCCCAACTTCTTGGTATTTCACGGCCGACGCTGTTGGCCAAAATCGAAAAATATGGCCTGCATATAGAGACCTCGGTCAAGGACAACTAAATTCGAAACAAGGCTCCGCTCAGCTTTACAATCTGTAAAAAATCCTGACAGACATCGATTCCAAGGGATCCCGCAAACCCACCCACGTTTCAATAATCGTCTGTATTTTCATCCACTTGCTCTTGTTGCCGGTCATCATTTGCCTTGGCACATCCGTTGCTTTTATTACCCTTAAATGGCTGAAAAGGTACATACCGTGACGCACAAGTTCACAATATTGATCGCGGACCGTAACCCCCGCGTTCGGGACTTTCTGCGCCGCGAACTGATGGCAGAGGGCTACCGCGTCCAGACCGCCAAGGATGGCCGAGAGGTGCTGAGAATGACCGATGTTGATGCGCCGCCGGAACTCCTCATCCTGGATTTGGACATGCCCTATGTGAACGGATTGACCATATTGGAGACGCTTCAAAACCGAAAGTCTTTTCTGCCAGTGGTCATCCACACCTTCCTTACGGAGTATGCAGAACATCCAGCGGTTCAAAGGGCGGCAGGTTTTTGGGAAAAGCGGGGGGATAATATTGACGGCCTTAAGGCAACTGTCGGACGTGTTCTGCGGAAATCCTACCCGGATCGGTCTTTGTCCACTCAATAATCCTCTGTATTTTCATCTACTTGCTCTTATTGGCAGTCATCATTTGCCTTGACACTGCCATTGCTTTATAATATAGAAATAGAGCAGCCGTTCAGAGTTCACCGTTCAGAAGTCAGAGATCAGAAGTCAGATGTCAGAAGTCAGAAGTCAGACCTCTGATCTCCGACCTCTTTTCTTTTAACTGAACCCGTGAGCGGTTACTTTAAGCGTGATCCTCAGCAGGCGGTTTATCGCCGTGCAATGTATGTCCGAATGAGCTCACTGAGAGAGGAGGTGTAAAGGATGATGGAAATAAAGAAAATCCTGTTCCCTTACGATTTGACAGAGAATGCGTTAAAGACTCTGCCTTATGTGCTGTTGGTTTCTGAGAAATACAACAGCATGATTTATCTGCTTCATGTGGTACAGGATCTTCACAAATGGGGAAAGCTTTATATGCCTCATGGCTCCATGGATACGTTCCAAAAAGAGGCCTTGGAAGGCGCTGAAAAAGCCCTGGACAGAGTTTGCGAGGAATCCGCCTTAGGCGGACAAAACTTTCTGAACTTTCAAAGAAAGATCGTTTCCGGGGATCCGGCGGAGGAAATTCTAAAAACGATTGACTCCGAAGATATCGACCTGGTGATTATGGCCACCCATGGGCGAAAAGGATTGGAGCATGTCATCTTTGGGAGCGTGGCCGAAAACGTGGTGAAGAAATCCCGCGTTCCTGTGATGACCGTTAATCCTTATAAGGTCAAGTAGCTTTTCGCTGAACCGGGCAGGGTCTTATTTGTAGGGGGTCATCATGAAAGCATTTAAGAACGTACTTTTCCCTACTGACTTTTCAGAATGTTCCGAAAAGGTTTTCCCCTTTGCACTTGAAATGGCTCAAAAATTTGATGCAAAACTTTATCTTCTATTTGTAGTAAGAGATATATCATACCTGGTCACGATTAACGTTTCGGGCGACGCGTTGATGAATACCGTGGCCGAAGTTGCACGGGGGGCTGAAAAGCAAATGCAAGAGTTTTGTGACAAATACCTGAGAGATCTTTCGCCTTATGAAACCACGGTGGTGATTGGAAATCCTGCAGACGAGATTTTGAAATTTGCCAATGAACACGCCATTGATTTGATCGTCATGGGCACCCACGGGAGAAAGGGCCTGGACCGTACTTTGATGGGCAGTGTGGCAGATCACGTGATCAAGAATGCCGCTGCACCTGTGTTGACTATCAATCCCTTCAGGCGCAAGGCGGCCAACTCTGAACCGTGAACGGCTACAGTAAAAGAACGCGGTATTCCACATTAGTTCATCTATTGAAAGGAGTGATTACGATGCTAGACATGATTCCATGGAGAAGCGGGGAGTTGAGCCGATTACGGCAAGAGATGGACAATCTTTTTGAGAGATTCTTTGTAGGTTTTCCCGGGCTTGGCTTGACCAGGAGAATGGGGCTAACAGTATCGCTGGATCTTGCTGAGACCAAGGACAACATTATTGTAAAGGCTGAAATCCCTGGGATAGATAGCGAGGATATCGATATTTCCCTGTCTGGAAATATCTTGACCATCAAGGGAGAAAAAAGACAGGTAGAAGTAGACAAAGACGAGGACTTTCATCGCATTGAACGGACTTACGGCGAATTTTCACGTAGCGTAAGGCTCCCGTGTGAGGTAGAAGCGGACAATATAACTGCTACATATAAAAAGGGCGTGTTGAATATCACACTTCCAAAATGCGAGCCGGCCAGGCCAAAACGGATCAAGATTGATGTGAAGTAGCTATGCGCTTATTGAGGTCCACCTTAAGTAGCAAGGTTCACCGGTTCAACGTTCGGAGGTTAAAACCGTGAACCTTGAACGATAGCAAGGTTCAGTGGTTCAGTGGTTCAACGTTCAGAGGTTAAGACCGTGAACCTTGAACCCTGAACCTTGAACCGATCACTTTAGGTTAGAATACGCATTAAGAACGACTGGAATACAACCCGGGAGGACACTATGAGAGAAGGCGAGGTCGAAAAGCAATTCAAGATACTCCAGCAGGAGATCGCCCTGGCTGGTGAGGAACTGGAAGCGATCAGGCGGGACCAACGGGCAACAACAGATGCCTTGCGCCTGGAAGTAGAGACGGTTCGCCGTTGCCTGGAACGCCTGCATCCGGATCTTCAGGAGTGCTTTGTTGCAATGCGGGCCGAGGTGATGCGGGAAACAGATCCGGAAAGACTGTAAAGCCACCTTGTCATTGCGAGCGGAGCGAAGCAATCTGTGAAGAAGAGGACTCCGAAGCGATCTTCCAGTATGTCAAGTGAAGGATAGAAAAAATAATGGGATAGCGAAACTGGAGGACTACGTATGGATAAAAGCCAGTACAGTAGAAGGGACAGACTCACGCAGGAAAAGCGACACGACACTTACAAACAGCGGGGCAAATGGCCGGAACCCACTGTATGTAAAGAATGCGGCTCTCTATTCCAGGATGGACGTTGGTCCTGGGACAAATCGACAGAGGAAGCCAACAAGGTTGTCTGTCCCGCCTGTCAGCGGATTGCTGATAACTGCCCGGCTGGCTACGTCGAGATTAAAGGGACTTTTTTCAAAGAACACCGCGAGGACCTTGTAAATCTTATTCGCAATGAAGAGAAGTTGGAGAAGGCACAACATCCGATGGAGAGGATCATTTCAATTGTCTATGAAGACGACCATACCATGTTGACGACCACAGGGGTTCACATAGCTCGGCGCATTGGGAAAGCCTTATCACGGGCCTGTCATGGTGATTTGTCAATGCAGTATGGTCACGATGAGAAGAGCATCAGGGTTTATTGGAGTCGGGGATAAAGGAGATATGCCCATGTCAAAGCAGGAGATGATGCGTCTAAGAGAAATGCTCCTCAAGCGGCGCAAGGAGATCTTTGAACGGCTTCGACAGTTCGAATCTGATTGGCAGCCCCTGACAGAGCGCGATATCGAACTGGAAGAAGAAGCGCAAAAGGCTGATTTGACGCGCCTTTTCGATGAGTTAGATGAACGTGAACAGCACGAGCTTGAAGAGATCGATCTGGCTCTGTGTAGAATGGCCGTAGGGAGCTATGCCATCTGTGAAAACTGCAAGAATCAGATCTCGTTGAAACGGTTGCAGTTTCTACCGGCGGCCCGCCTGTGCCGAAAATGTGCGCGTAAGTATGAGGAAAAACAAGAGAAGTTGCCTCCGGCCCGGGAGGTGATTACCCGTGGGCAAGTGCCCAGCGAGTACCGGAACCTCAGCAATGAGGAACTGGCGACCTTGATTCTGGAACGTTTCCGCAACGACGGCCGGGTCGATCTGGAAGAGCTTCAAATCTCCTGCCGAAAAGGAGTAGTTTACCTGGAGGGAGTTGTGCCAAGCGAGAGCGAACACCAAATTTTGTTGCAGATCCTGACCGACGTCATGGGCTTTACGTCAATTGTCGATCACCTAAAAATTAACAAATTGACATGGGAGCAGGAGGAGCGCGCTCCCGGCAGGGCCGATTTTCCCCTCAGCGTAGATGTAGATGAAATCACCGAGGATGTCTTTGAATCCCAGGAAGAGGGAAAACCGTACATGTTTCCCGACCGACCGCCGCCGGAAGAAAAATGAGTGAGGGCGCTAAAATGCGGAAAAAGTCAACCTATGAAGAACTGGAACAAAGGGTCAAGGAGTTAGAGAAAGAAGCCGCTAAGCGCAAGAAGGCGGAAGATGAGCTGAAAGAACTACACCGATACACAAGGGAACTAATTGAAGTCAGCCTGGACCCCTTAGTGATGATCTCATCTGAAGGTGAGATTACAGACGTGAACCATGCAACGGAGTTGGTCACAGGATATCCCAGGGACAAGCTCATAGGGACGGATTTCTCAGACTATTTCACTGCCCCCCGGAAAGCACGTCAGGGCTACATGCAGGTATTCAAGGAGGGACATGTCCGTGATTATCCATTAGAGATTAGACATCGTGATGGGAAAGTCACGCCTGTACTTTATAATGCCTCGGTTTACCGTGACGCGAAAGGCGATATAGCCGGGGTGTTTGCCGCTGCTCGCGACATCACCCAGCTCAAGGAGGCAGAGGAGGCGTTACGGAAAGACGAAAAGAAACTGAATGCCTTGCTTGCCGACCTTGCTGCCAAAAACGAAGAGCTTGATTCCTTTGTTTATAGGGTCTCCCATGATCTCAAGAGCCCTATTGTCACCATCGATGGCTTCGTTGGCGCCTTGAAAGAAGATTTCGGAGACGTCCTTGCAGAAGACGGACAGAAATACCTTGGGTACATAAGCGATGCCGCCCGAAAAATGGAGCTCTTGATCAAAGACCTGCTCGATCTTTCCCGCATCGACCGCCTGACCCGAAAAAAGAGAGAGTTCCCTTTTGCCACTCTTGTAAAGGATACTCTCAAAGCGCTTCAACCTCAAATCAAGGCGCGGCATATTGTGGTTAACATCCAGGAAGATCTCCCTGTCATTTACGCTGAAAGAAGGCGATTGGAGCGGGCAGTCGATAACCTATTGACAAACGCAATTAAATATATTGGAAAAGAGAATCCCTCTCCCCGTATTGATGTAGGGGTCGAACAACAGAACGGCCAAAAGGTGTTCTTTGTCCGCGATAACGGCATTGGTATTGAAAAAAGGGATTTTGATAAGATTTTCAGGGTCTTCCAGCGGCTCCCATCCGCAAAAAAACAGATTGGAGAGGGCACTGGCGTCGGTCTGACGATTGTGAAGCGGATCATTGAACACCATGGAGGAAAAATTTGGCTTATATCAGAGCCCGGGAAAGGAAGCACATTTTACTTCACCCTTAAAGGCAAGGAGGCTTGAACATGGATTATGAACCTTCTAACATCTTGCTTGTAGAAGATGACGAAGCACATGCTGAACTGACCAGGCGGGCGATTCGAAAGGCGGGCAATGCGAACCAAATTGATGTTTTGACTGACGGAGAAGACGCACTCGACTATGTTTTCAACCGCGGCAAGTACGCTGATAAGGCAAAGTATCCACTCCCGGGCCTGATCATGCTCGACATCAAGCTCCCCGGCATTGACGGCATACAAGTATTGAAGGAGATCAAGGAACACCCTGTTCTGAAGAAGATCCCTGTAATCATGCTCACCACATCGGATCGAGAAGAAGACATTTGCCGATCCTATGTCCACTGTGCCAATAGCTATATGACCAAGCCGGTGGGATTCAAGGAGTTCGAAGAAAAAATCATGCAAATCGATTTTTACTGGATGCTACTCAACCAGCCGCCTGCCCTGGAAACGTAACAGGAATTTGGAAACTGAAAAAATCCCCCCTAGCCCCCCTTTACAAAAGGGGGGAACTACATAAAGTCCCCCTTTCTTAAAGGGGGATTTAGGGGGATTTTGCAAGACGTGGTCATATTCACAAGGCAGTTTCCAGATTTCTGATGTAAGGATTTTGCAGCGAGCGAAATGCCAGCTTCCAAAGGATTTAGAAGATGAAGCCATTAAAGCTTGTGATCATTGATGATGAAGAAGCGCATCTTCAACTCATGAAGCGGGTCATTAATAAGGCTTTCCCGCTTGCCTCGGTCGATTACTTTGAGGAAGCAGCCACTTGCCTTGAAAGGCTTAATGAGATCACCCCGGATGTCATCATCACCGATTACCTCATGCCCGGCATGAATGGCATCGAATTTATAGAAGCTTTAAAGCAAGAGAATAAGGATATCCCGGTCATCATGATCACCGGCCAGGGGAATGAGAATATTGCTGTGCAGGCCATGAAGCTGGGGGCCTGGGATTATTTGGTTAAAACACCCGATTTTTTTACCCTGCTCCCAAGTGTCATTGAGAAGGTGACTCGCGAATGGAAACTTAAGGACACAGTGCGCGAATCTGAAGAAAGATATCGAACCTCATTTGACAATTCCATAGATGCAATAAACATTTTCTCTGAAGACAGAAGATTTTTGGATGTGAACAAAAAGCTGATTCAATTCAGCGGGTACTCGAAAGAAGAGATTCTCTCCATGGAACTGGGAGATCTATACCCAGAAAGTGTCAAACCCGCAACAAAAGAAAGAATCCAGAAGATGTTACAAGGAGAAGAAGTCACTGTCTTTGAAACCTACCTTCTTACAAAAAAACGAGAGAAGATACCTGTTGAGATAGGCGTTACTGCGTTAAAAAACTGCTATGACCAAAGAATTGTCTTTCAAGGCAACATAAGAGACATCACCGAACGGAAGCGGGCTCAAGAGCATGTTCATACTCTTTCCCAACAACTGATGAAGGCACAAGAGGCCGAGCGGCAAAGGCTTTCTCATAAGCTGCACGACCTGGTCGGACAAGACCTTTCTGCCTTAAAAATCGGCCTTGACACCCTTTTTGATGATCGACCGGAAACGTCTCCTGAGTCGAGAGATAAGGTAGCCGGACTGTCCAAGATAGTGCAGGGAACCATAATGGCTGTCAGAGATCTGGCCCATGGCTTTCGTCCCATCAGCCTGGATCAGATCGGGCTTGCCCAGACTGCCCTCCAGCATTGCGAAGAGTTCTCTGCCAGGACAGGAGTGAAGGTTGACTTTTTTGCCGCCGGTATGGAGGAGCTGGAACTCGATTTTGATACCAAGATTATTTTGTACCGCGTAATTCAAGAAGCCCTTGGCAACGTTGAGAAACATGCTAATGCCAGCAGTGTGACTATCCGTTTGGTCGCGTCTTATCCTAACATTATTCTTAGGATAGAAGACGACGGCAAAGGTTTTGATGTCAAGAACCGGTTGGTTTCAGCACTCAATGAAAAACGTATGGGACTTCGGAGTATGGAAGAAAGGGTGGCGCTGGTTGAAGGAAAAATGAGGATCGAATCCCGCGCGATGCAGGGCACGAAAATTCTTATAGAGATTCCTTTCAAGAAAAAAAGTGAGCAAAAAGAAAACCATCCTGATTGTTGACGACCACCCCCTTTTCAGGGAAGGACTGAAGTCCCTTATAGCGCGCAACCCGAGATTCGAGGTGGTGGGGGAAGCCGGAAACGGGCGAAAAGGGCTGCGCATGGCCAGGGAACTCAAGCCAGACCTTGTGGTGATGGACATATCCCTGCCGGATAAAAGCGGCATTGACGTCACCCGCGACATACGAAGCCATCTCTCAGAAACTCGTGTCATAATTGTAAGCATGCACTCCAAAATCGATCACATCACCAAGGCATTTGAGGCGGGGGCCACAGGGTATGTGGTGAAGGAATCTGCCGCTGATAGGCTTACACAGGGGCTTGAAGCCGTATCAAAAGGTGATTATTTCTTAGATAGTTCCATCTCCCACAAGGTGGTGACCAGGCTTATGGAATCCCCTAAAAAGAAGACAAAAAGCACGGATATAAGATATGAGTCCCTGACCCCGCGTGAGCAACAGGTCATGCGTCTGCTGGCCGAAGGGCTTTCTGTTAAAGAGATCGCTGAAAGGCTTTTCATCAGTCCCAAAACGGTTGAGAACCATCGGACCAACATCATGAGTAAACTTGACCTTCACAGCACCATGGAATTGGTTCGGTATGCGGTCAGGCTCGGCCTGATCGATGTGGACCTCTGGAAAGGCTAAGCCTGCCAATAGAAACTCTCCTCATTGGTCATTTTTCCTACCCCACCTGGGATAAATTCCCACCTATTAGGCGTTTCCCTCATAAAAATGAGCGGCTTCCTCTATGGACAAATCGTACAAAAAAAGTCATAGGATTGAAGCTCCCCGCAGCAAGCTGCGGGGAATGTTCTGCCTGAGGGCAGTGCTTCGCGGCGACCGTAAGGAAGTTTGCCATTT
>JAGMBW010000009.1 GCA_023129535.1 Desulfobacterales bacterium | reverse complement strand
AGCTCAATGCTGTCTCAGGCGTTGGCAGGCGGGTCGCGAGCACTCAGGCGAGGCGGGCGGGCCAGAATCATTTTATCTTTCATCGAAAGGAAAACAGCCTGTGGCTCAACTTTTTTGATCTGGTTGGCAATTTTTGGATAGATCGGAAGGACAGTGAGGGGATTCTTAAAGGTGTGAACAGGATAGAGGGTTCAGGGGTTTTTACATAAGGGATAAAAAGTGGGAACTTGGGCAATTTGATGAATCTATGCATGGCTCGTGACAGAGCGATGGACGAGCCGTGAGCAAAATAGGTACAGTAGCCTGGCACAGTGATCACAGAATATTTTTGACTATTTGAGTGTGAAAAAGTTCTTGAAAAAGGTATCAAT
The DNA here is from genome assembly GCA_023129535.1 of Desulfobacterales bacterium. Taxonomy (GTDB): domain Bacteria; phylum Desulfobacterota; class Desulfobacteria; order Desulfobacterales. The sequence goes on along the minus strand of JAGMBW010000009.1, from coordinate 38,255 downwards.
TGATACTATGGTGTTGTGAACAGGCCGTCTTACAGAGAACTCAACAAGAAGATCAAGAAGGCAAGGAAAGCCGTATTAACGAACCGTATTTCTATGGTAAATCCCGCGAGTATTGCTGCGGATGCTTTAGAATTGGGCTACCTTGTCAAAGACGTATTAGATGTTCTTGCTGATATACTCAAGGAGATAACACCACGTGAGTATGCTGGGCAATATCCTCCACAACGTGCTTATGAGAGCGACATTCTGGATACCGAACTCTTGGCCTTTAGATGGGAAAGTAAGCGGCTGGGCGGCAAGATCTATTTGAAGTTTGCCATCAAAGAAGACCGAATGTGGCTCGTGTCTTTGCACCAAGACCGGCAAGGAACAGGAGCGGAATAAAATGGGAAAAAAGGTGATGAACTGCCCGAATGGACACGGGAAAATGATGATAAAAAAAATGTCTAAAAGTACCAATTTTCGTGGTGTAGATATAGCTTTTCAGGCAGAATATCATGTGTGCCCGGTTTGCGGCACACAAGCAGGCACCGTCGGCCAGACCGCTGCCATCCAGAGAGCCATTTCAAATGCCTACCGCAAGGCAGTTAACCTATTGACAGGTAAGGAAATACGTGAAGGCAGAAAGGGGCTGAACTTAAGCCAGGAAGCCCTTGCAAGACGAATGAATGTTGGTATTGCCAGCATCAAGAGATGGGAAGGGGGGCTCATTCAGAGCAGATCCATGGACCAGGCCCTTCGCATGGCTCTTCAGGGCCGGATAGGTGGCGACAACTATACGGGTAACCGCACATTTTCGATACCGAGGATAAAGCTGGTCCTGAGACAATTTGAGTCTGTTCTTGGCAAAAAAATTCTGAAAAAAAGGGACAAGATGCTCTTTGCAGCAAAGTATCTGTGGTATGCAGATATGGTAGCTTTCAGGGAGACAGGAAAAAGCATGACCGGCTCCACTTATGCTTCCCTCCCTTATGGCCCTCAGCTCAATAACTACCGGGATCTGATTGATGAAATAAAAAATGCTGACGAGTCAAGGGCTGAACCGCTTACACCCGAAGAAATAAGGATTATCACCAGGATTGCACTGACTTTTCCACAAGAACAAATGGCATATGACGCCGCTCACCGAGAAATAATCTGGAAGCAAAAGGCCACTGGGTCGATCATTCCATATTCTGATTCGGCAGGATTGACGGCGGTATGATAATGAATCCCCAACCACACAGGGAACGCATTTTGAACTTCAACCTTTTTTTTCTACCTATGACAGCCAGAATCATTTTATCTTTTTATCTTTCATCGAAAAGAAAACAGCCTGTGCCTCAACTTTTTTGATCTGGTTGGTAATTTTTGTATAGACCGGAAAGAAAGCGAGCGGATTCTCAAAGATGTGAACAGGATAGAGGACTCAAGAATCCGTGCATAAGGGTCAAGAAGTGGGAATCTGGGCAGCTTGATGAAAGAATGTATCACGTTGTGGTGGAACGAAAAAAAATATGTGCATTTTGGCTTGCAATTTGTGATCATGAATAGAGGGTAGTGGATTGCCAACGAGGCGTGATGTGGTAGATGAAAATGCGGTCATCCCGGTTGAGCGGATTGAAAACATTATTCTTTTCATTCGTGGGCAGAAGGTTCTGTTGGACAAAGATTTGGCAGATCTTTATGGGGTGGAGACACGAAGTCTCGTTCAAGCCATCAAGCGGAATATGGAGAGATTCCCTTCCGACTTTATGTTTCAGCTTACCCAGGACGAATTCGATTCTTTGAGATCACAGATTGTGATCTCAAAGGGGAGAGGTGGGCGCCGGTATCTTCCTTATGCCTTTACTGAGCAAAGGGTAGCGATGCTTTCAAGCACCCTGAGGAGCAAACGGGCTATTCAAGTGAACGTTGCCATTATGCGGGCATTTGTAAAGCTTCGGGAAGTGCTTTCTACGCACAAAAAGCTCGAAGTGAAGCTGAGCGAACTGGAACGGAAAATTGAAAACCATGACGAAAGCATTCAAACTATATTCGAGGCCCTCCGCCAGCTTATGAAGCCACCTGAAAAGCCGGGGCGCAAGATTGGTTTTGATATTAAGAAGCGCCGTGCTGCCTATGGTAAACGTGCGAAAAAGGGTTAGGTAGGGGTCACTGTGAAAAAACGCAAAGCAATTTCTGCACGGACGTCCACGTCGGATTTGCATGAAATACGTTGAGATTTTTCTGACATTTGCGAAAGGGATCGTGACATATGTACGCGGTGATTGAAAAGAACAGATTAGAGATATCGGTGGCTGAGTTCTATAACATGGCATGGTATGACAAGGATGATTTTCCTTCCAAGACAGAAGAATATGAAATTGAATATGGCCACCTTGAAATCGATGTTCATAAGAATGGCAGGAGATATCTAACCGGGTTTGTCATTGATCCAAGGGAATTCATTGTTGACTACATACGGACCCATTACGACAAAACCTTTACGCCTCCGAAAACAGTTCAATCGGTCTCCATAGACACAGGCAAACATACTCAGTTGTTCTGTGTGGACTTTCTGAAAGGACGTTCCTTTGTCATTGACGGGATGGAGAAGGACTTGATTTTCCCGCAATTTTGCCGACGAAAGGGCGAACTCAAGATCCAGGGCTTTGAAGTGCTTGATGTCTTTTCTTTGATTAAGTATTTTGTTGACAGATTCAACTATAAAGAAACTACCCTTATTCGCCAGGGTGACACGGCATACGATCTCAAAAGCGAGCGCCGGTGGAAAATCAGGCTCGGGGAAAAGAGAAGGAAACCAAGGCTACACTCTTGACGGGTATTTGCTCTTGTCAAGAGTGTAACCCCGACCCTTATGTCTTGCTCAGCTACGACGGAAAGGTATGTTGAAAGGCGTACGTTGCATATCCGGCAGATTGAGAACGAAAAAGGGGTTTGCATTTTCGATGGTAGGTGGTGATTATGCAGCTTGTCATAAACACTCCGGGCACTTTCATCACTCAAAAGGATGAGTGTTTTCGCCTCAAACAAAAAGAGAAGCAGTTCGACATTTCGCCGCTAAAGGTCGAGAGCATCGTCATCTCCAACCAGGCCATGATCTCCAGCCAGGCCGTGGTGCTGGCTCTTGAGCACAACATTGATATCATCTTTCTGGACACCTATGGCGATCCCGTAGGGCGAATCTGGTTTTCCAAGATGGGAAGCACCGCATTGATTCGGAGAAGGCAGATAGAAGCCATGGGCAGTCCGTTGGGACTTCAGCTCGTCATTGACATGGTGGCTCAAAAGCTCGACAACCAGATTCGCTTTATGAAAAAATTGATGCATGCCCGCCCCGGCAGAGAAGACCACTTCCTCACACCTATCCAGGCCATCGAGAAGGCCAGGGACGACCTTTCCTCAAGCGGCACTGAGCTCGAAGCGGCCCGCAACCGTCTCATGGGGCTTGAGGGAACTGCCGGCAGGAATTACTTTCAGTGTTTGTCCGGCTTGCTGCCTGAAAAATATGAGTTCAAAGGGCGATCACGAAGACCTGCAAAAGATCCATTTAACGCCTGTCTCAATTACTGCTACGGCATCCTCTATTCTCTGGTTGAAAAGGCCTGTATTCTGTCGGGCCTTGACCCCTATGTTGGGTTCTTGCATACCGACAACTACAACAAAAAGTCTCTGGTGTTCGACCTGATTGAACCTTTTCGGATTTACGCCGAGCAAGTGGCAATTCATCTTTTTACGGGAAGAAAGATGAAAGGCGACTATTTTGATGCCAAAGAGGAAGCTGTGTCCTTGAACCAGGCCGGTAAACCAGTCGTTGTGGAGGCCATGAACAAACATCTGGATGAAAGCGTCCGTTACAGGAGAAAAAATGTGAAGCGGCGGTTTATTATCCAACATGAAGCCCATCGTCTATCCAATCTGCTTCTTGCGGATTTCGGCGAAAAAAGACCGGACTGGCTTGAAATCAAAGAATTTTAGAGAAAGGGAGCGGAGAAACGGTGAGTCGGAGAAACGGTGAGTCGGAGGGACGGCGAAAGGGAGGAACGGTGAATCGGAGGGACGGTGAGTCGGAGAAACGGTGAGAGGGGGAAACGGAGAATGGGAGAAAAGATAAGCAGCTACAAGGACCTTCGGGTTTTTCAGAACGGCATGGATGCAGCGATGAAGATTTTTCATATGACGAAGCGATTTCCGACTGAAGAAAAGTATTCAATGGTCGACCAAATAAGGCGCTCATCTCGCTCCGTTTGCGCGAATTTGGCCGAAGCATGGCGAAAGAGACGGTATAAGGCAGCGTTTATCGCAAAACTGAGTGATGCAGAAAGTGAAGCCTGTGAAACTCAGGTGTGGGTCGAATTTGCCAGGAGATGTCAATATCTGGAAGACGCAGCTTGCAATGAACTGGATGCTGCTTATGAGCAAATCATGGCACAGATCGTAAAAATGATCGTTGATGCAGATAAATGGCTCATAAGGTGAGGATGAATGGGGGGGGAAGGGTGAGCCGGAGAAACGGTGAGTCGGTATGTCAGAGATTCGGTGAAACGGCGAATGGGAGAAGCGGGGAAGTGGAAAACAATGGAGTCACCGATTCTCCGTTTCGCCGTCTCCCCGTTTCACCGTAAGGAATTGGAGCAAAATCGTGTCTGTACTCGTTTGGATACTGTACGACGTTAGCGCTGACAAACGCCGGAACAAGGTGGCCAAGACATGCAAACAGTATGGCCTGATCCGCGTTCAAAAGAGCGTGTTTCTCGGGAAACTCGAAAGGAACCGGTTTGATGAATTGGCCGAAGCATGCCTGAGCCTGATCGATGAAGAGACAGACAGCGTCTATCTGTTTCCGTTCTGCCAGGAAGATTTCAGGGCGGTCAAAGTTCTGGGCCAGGGCTTTGACAAAAAGCTGGTCAACGACGAGATACTGCAACAATTCTTCTAGAAATTCTTATAACCGTGACCGGATCTGTCAGAGTTGAGCCGTATAATGTGCTGAACAATTGCCAAAATGGCGCGTCTGGCAACCGAAAGTCACATGTTCACCGCTGGACTCACACCATTTTGTGATAACATACGGGTCCTTTTGTAGGCGTTTGCATATGGGCATATATGCATATGCTATGATATGCATTTTCATTTAAAACATGGTTGCCATGTAATGCGCCTTCGTAGCCCATCATTACGAAAGTCTTCAAAAACGCGCTTTTCGTAGGACAAAACTACGAAACAGAAAAGGAACAAACATACGGATATGCGGGCAGAGTATCCTGAAATCATTAAGGAAGTGATAGAAAAGGCGAACTCCGATGAAATAAGGCACTTTGATTTATCCTCTTTCATGTCAGACAAGTCCCTGGAAGATGTATTTGAAAAAATTGATAGGACCATGCAGTTTTTCTCGGCATACGTTTTTATGGAACTCCTTGAAGATGATCTCTGGGAGGACGAGCGTTACGCGGAGAAAGAGGAGGTCCATTTATGTTCTCTGGTGGAAGCAGAGGCCAGAAAATATTGGTGGGACAGGAACAGGGAACATCTGAAGCTTATCGATAAACGGGTTGAGGCGCTAAAGGGCGATCCGGAATTCAAAGACGTGAAAGAGGGGGATATCAGGGATAAAGTCATCAAGGATTTGGACCTGGAGGTTTATCCGATAGCGATCGAACGGGTCAAGGAAGAATATCAAGAGCTTTATGAAGACGAATGGGAAGAATACTGGAAAAAGGAAGATCCTTTCAGGGCGAGAGTTGAATACGAATATCACCGTAGGTACGAAATGCCGCGTCCTTTCAGTCACTGGGATAGCAGAAACGCCTGGCAGCAATATTACTTTGGTAAAGATCAGGCCGGATTTTTCTATTATGAACAAGGCGGCTCCGGCAGCAGTGGCCAGCGATATAATCACGGCTTTTATGGTCACCTGTTCGCTCTCTTGAGCAGCGAAAAGCCCATCCCGACCTACTTTTTTACGTATGATAGCCAGAATCATTTTATCTTTGATCGAAAGGAAAACAGCCTATGGCTCAACTTTTTTGATCTGGTTGGCAATTTTTGGATAGATCGGAAGGACAGTGAGGGGATTCTTAGAGATGTGAAGAAAATTGAGCGGGGCAAAAGTTTGACAAAGAGCTGGTAAACGATGAAATGCTTGAGCAGTTCTTTTAGTTGGTCGTAAGTGTTTTGGGTTAGACAGGACGGACCCCAGTACGATGGTCCCCACCTACCCCAGTGAAGTAGCAAGGCACTGCACAGGGCAGGCGGGGCAGGCAGGATTTGAGGGATTTTTTTGGGTTTCTGCCTTCCCGGAAGAAAGGCAGAAAACGCAATCCGAAATCCACATTCCGAAATGATCCCAGGGTGACCTGCCCGCCAATGCCAGGACTTGTCAGGCGGGCCGGATCTGTCGCAGTGGTGTGGTATACAAAAAAACATGTGCATTTTGGTTTATGAAATGGTGGTTTCGTAAACCAAAAGCCTCATTTTCAGGCGGTGGTTTGACGGTGCTTCACAATAACAACCACACCGTTTATAAGCGGTTGCATATGAGTGCATATGCATATGGTAGTATATGCATTCTCATATAAACGGGTGGGGTGATGGTGTCACTGTTTATTAACAGTTTATACAACAGGGGTTGCAAGATGTTCCTTTCAGTCACACTTTTTGCGACATAATACTAAAAGGAGGGCATAGGAATGCTTGGTGCCATGCGAACCTTGGCGTTGGATTATCTGTTTCAAGAGGTGGATGGGGGGTATCCACCGGATAATCTTGATACCTGGTATCAAGATTTGAGGGCTAATACTCCAGAAAAACTATTTCGATTTTTAGTTGAAGATACAGAAAAAACCGAAAAAATTTTTGTTATTAAAAAGTCTAACGAAAAAGATGTTGCTGAATTGTTTGTTAGAGACATGACTCCGGAAATATCACAATATTTGCCGTTTGTTAAACCGTCCGGCAACATGAGTGCTCAAATAGGTCCTATTATCAAGCGCAGCTACACAAAAGCTAAAGGAGGAGGGCCATCTCGTAAAATACTGAACACAACTATGAAACATTTCAAAGAGCTCGCCAAACAGGGGAAACCGTGGTCTTCCTATTTCGAGGAAATATTTGGTATTCTGGAATTACCAACAATAAGGCTGGATGGCACCATTATAAATTGGAAGGATAGGGGTTATGAATCTCTTTTAGAATGTATAGTCCGAGAGATTGGGCCAGTGAAAGGGACATCGTTGATTGCCGTGCAAGATAAAATGGGGAATTTTCCAGGTCAACGCTCTGAATATCGTGAATATCTTTTAAATGAAAAGCTTGCCGGAGATCGTTATCTAACACAAAAGGTGGATGCGAATAAAGCATGCACATGCCCACTTTGCGGAACAACGGATGTTTCCATTTTTCCCAATGCCTTAAAAGGTGCGGGAATCAATTTAAGCAATATGGACCGCGAAGGCGCTTTTCCTGGTATTGATTTGTCCCAGGCATGGAAAGGATATGCACTTTGTGTACCCTGTGCTGACCTCCTTTATGTTTACAAAAACCATGTATTGAAAAAAACTGGCCCCAAGAAAGACCGAATACCTTTTACTGCAAGAATCGCTGGTGAGTCCGCGCTCATTATTCCATTTTCCGCTATGAATGCCGGTATGCGTCAGAACCTGTTAAGAAAACTAGATAAATTTATCAGGAACATTTCCACGGACGTAGATGCTGATGAAGAAACCCTGCTTGATATTTTAAAAGATGAAAAAGGAATTCTGAATCTCACTTTTTTATGGGCTGATATTGGGCAGAATCTTGAAAACGTGACAGGTGTGTTAACCGATGTTCCTCCCACCAGACTCAGAGAACTTTCACAGATCAATGAAAATTCCAAAAACTGGAAGCATCCCCTTTTTCCCGAAATTGCATTATCAAGCGGCAGGTTCGATTTAAGGGCGGATCTTTCATTGAAAGCGTTATCCCCTCTATTTTACAGACCTGGCGGGAAAAAGGCTCAGAATGCCAACAACAGCAAAAGATTATTTCAGCTTAAACGAACAATCGCTACTGCGGTGTATCATAAAACACACATACCATCTCAGCGTTTTTGGGATGAAGTAATGGAAACAGCTCGGTGGTGGTGTCTGCAATCTATAGAGAACAAAGATGGTTACAAGTCCCTGTTATATGAGGGCAAAGGCAAGAAAGGACCATATCCTACCGCAGCGGGCTGGATAAGACACATGGTTTGGTGGATTTATTATTTTAGATGTTTGGAGGTGTTGGAAATGAACGATTATTTTTTTGAACCTGAGATGGTATCGCTGAAGCCATATTTTGGAACGGAAAGCGGTATCAATTCACCGGAAAAGGCATACGCCTTTTTGTTGGGAGCGCTTTATGGCAGATTGCTTGAAATTCAAGGGGGCAAGGGCGTCAATGTAGGAGCCAACGCGCTCACATGGCTAAAGAGACTGACTCTTAAAGGAAAAGATTTACCCGAACTTTATGTTAAGATTCGGGAAAAACTGCTCGCCTATGAAGCTGAAAAAAGCCAGAAGGTCAGGGATTTGATTAATGAAATTGGCGTAATAGGCGTTAAATTAGGAGACCCCATTGAGCTGAGCCAGACCCAAACTAATTACTATCTGTTGTTGGGGCAATCCATGACAAAAACAATACTCAAGAAAAAATAGGGGGAATTAAAAATGAAAGAAGATGCAAATATCCTTTCCGGAAGACGTGAATTTCTTTTTTTGTATGACATTAAAATGGGTAACCCTAACGGTGACCCTGATGAAAACCGACCGAGGGTTTTGCCGGATGGAACCCACTACGTAACCGATGTCCGGCTTAAACGTTTTATACGGGATTTTCTGAAGAACCGAGGGCAGGATATCCTTGTTGACAATATTGAGGGTCGCACGACTAATTTGACCGGCAGGGTTGTGGATTATTTGCAAAAACATAACCAAAAAGAGGCAAATGCCGAGGATTTAGTCAGGATACTTCTGAATGCCTTTATTGATGCAAGGCTATTTGGTAGTTCCTTTGCATTTAAGGCTGAAGAAGTAAAGGGAGAAAGTAGTAGAAAAGCAAAATGGGAACCAATCCCAAAGACAATGACGGGTGCTGTTCAACTCAACATGGGAGAAGTGCTTCATCAGGCCGAGGAAGTGGATATTCATGGGACATCCATCTTTGCCAGTGGTGCAGAAAAAACCCAGGGAACGTTTACTACCTATTTTGGACTCCGGTATGCGTTGATTGGCTTTTCTGGTGTTGCTAACGAACACTCGGCCAAAATTTCCTTGCTTTCAGATGATGATTACGACCTATTTCTAAAGGCAATGTGGCATGGTGTAAGATCGGCGGGAAATACCAGAACCAAGGTCGGGCAGATTCCCCATTTTCTTATCAGTATTGAATACAAAAAGGGTGAGGAATTCCAGTTTGGACGGCTCCATGACTATACAAAACTTCAAGCCGTTAATGAGAAACCGGAAAAGGTATGGGCTTCACCGGGAGACTACAAAGTGGATCTGAGTACATTGATAGAGCGACTCAATGGCCAAAAAGGTCGGATAGAAAAAATAAGGTACGACAAATCATCAGACATACAGTTTATCCAAGATGTGCCGGCTAATTGGGTTTGCCTTGATGTGGAAAATCTCAAAACCGAAAACCCTAAGTGATGGGACCTGACCATGAGATTAATATCGTTTCGATTAAGCGGACGATACGGCCACTTTCTGCGGGCTGAAGGCGGAGCCAGTGCACCGACTTATCCTGTTCCGCCAAGAACTGTCATCCTGGGAATAATAGGTGCAGTTCTTGGATTGGAAAAAGACCAACCACAGTCCCTTCTTCAACCGGCTTGTATCGCCCTCAGTGGCAAGCTTCCGCAAACACACTGGCATAAGGCCAAATTGAGAAAAGACCCTCCCGCGGCCCTGCCAAGAACTGTAAAAAAAAGCCACAGAAGCCCTAGAACAACAAAGCCTGAGAAAGCAACATTGATTGGGCAGGAATGGCTTTTAAACCCGGTTTACACTGTATGGGTTTCTGTGCCGGAACCTTATTTCGGCGAACTAGAAGAAAGGTTGATGAAAAGGAGATGGCATTTTCAACCAAGTCTGGGGTTATCGGAGATGATGGCTGAATTGACCTATCTGAAATCGGGGGAGGCTTCGTCTTTGTCTGAGGGTTCTTACCATGTGAATTCCATCTTCCCACAGAAAAACGGCAGACTGGATACCGACAAGATCTTTGAGGATGAATTGGTAATCCACTTTTTGCGGATGCCACGGACGGTGACTCCAGACAGAGTTTTCTCCCACGAAAATTACTTTATGGAACGAGATGCACGTCCTGTACCTGTGGAGACAGATCAGGCGTTTCAAACCCATAGCGAAGTATTGATGTTTCTGTGAAAAATTTGAAGTCTCATCCGGATCTGTTCCTGCGAGAACACATTGCTCAGGTTCAGCTTGCTATGGACGGAATCTGGCAATGGCACTCGGAAAAATTAGTCTCTGAAAAAGTGAAATGGTTGTCCAGAAAACTCGCCCGGCTTCATGATTTGGGAAAGGGGTCGGATGCTTTCCAGGAATTCATCGAGGACCCCGCTTCCTTCCAAGGAGATCCGATAGAAAAGGCTCATGCTCCTTTATCACTCCTCCTCACTTTATTGTTGTCCAAAGAAGAAGGGTGGACATCCCTGGACACTCTCATCCTGGCAGCTTCCGCATATGGACATCATGGTGGTTTGCCGAACCTGCCCAGTAGAAAATTCAGTGAAAACGGCAGTTCATGTCGAACCTTAGACGACTTCACAGGCGGCCATATCGCCAGGGCCTTAAAAAAACAACTGCCCACTTTGGATCTGTTGTGTCTGGAAGAGGAAACCGGAATCAATCTCAAACGATTCTGCTTATCAAATAAAAGCCTTCGGGAAGCAGACAGGTTCTTGCAAGAAAAAATCATGCCCGAATTTCATGCGCTGACTCTTGAGAAGGGTGTTGATTTCAGGCTCAAGGCTCAACTGATTTTTTCTTTTCTATTGGAAGCTGACAAGGCGTTTTTGGCCGTGCCTGATCCAAAAGCTCACCTCGAGCGGAACCCTCGACATTGGCAGGCTGCTTGGGTAGATCAAAAGATAGGGAAATGTGAAGAGAACCCCGTAAATTTTTTGAGAAAAAAAGCTAGAACCGAAGTAATAAAAAATACAATGGACAAACGACAAGGCGGCATTTACTACATGACCGCTCCCACGGGCATTGGAAAAACGCTGCTGGCTGCTACGTGGGCACTTAGAAAGCGGGAAAGTATTGAAAGAAACTCTGTTATTCCTCCCAAGATAATCGTGGTACTGCCCTACCTTTCCATTATCGATCAAACAGCCAAAGAATACAGGTCTCTTCTTGAAATAAGCGGCCAAGAAGTTGATGGATCCTGGTTCCTGACCAGTCATTCACTCTCTGACCGTAAATATGCTCCCTGGATGGAAGAAAGCGCAGAACATTTTTTTATTGATACATGGCGAACTGAATTGGTTATTACAACCTATGACCAATTCTTATTGAGTTTGATAGAACCCAGGGCAAGATATCAAATGCGTTTTCACAATTTGTGTGATGCCTTGATTATCATGGATGAAGTTCAGTCCTTGCCATGCAAACTGTGGCAGTTGTTAAACGCTGTTCTTCATAGTTTAGCCGGAATGGGGAACAGTCAGATACTTTTGATGTCGGCAACCCTGCCTCCGTTTGTTTCAGAAACAATCCCCTTGTTGGAGAACTATAAAGAGTATTTCAAAGCTTTTTCACGCTACGAGTTGCACTTGCACATAAGTGAAAAGACCCATATTCAGGATTTCTGTGAAGATCTTGCGACACGATTGAATGATTGGCTTAACAAGAAAGAAAGAGTACTGGTCACCTTGAACACTCGAAAAAGCGCTCGTACAGTATATGATCACCTGAAGCACAACTGGCCGGAGGAATACAAAGATATACCGATGTTCTTCTTGAGTGCCGACGTGACTCCAAAAGATCGACTACGAAAAATAGACCTTATTAAACATGGTCAACCATGTATTGTGGTATCCACTCAGTGCATCGAAGCTGGGGTGGACATTGATATGGGGCTGGTTATCCGAGATTTTGCACCGTGGGATAGTATCGTGCAAATCGCCGGCCGGTGTAACCGGGAAGGGAGAGGCGGAAAGTGGCTTCCAGTTGAAATTGTAGACCTGGTAAATGAAAAGGGGCGGCGATATTCAGAGATGATCTATGATGAGGTTTCTTTGCAGGAGACCAGGAGGCTCATCGAATCTTTTCCTGTTATCAAAGAAGAAGACGTATTGCCTATTTCAGATCGTTATTTTGAAGAACTTGACAAGCTAAAAGATACGGGCAAAGAACACCTCAATAAATTCGTTCGGTGGCAAGAAGACGTATCTGTCAAAGAATTACTAAGGGGTAAGGAGCGAGAGCAACACACCTTTTTGGTTATAGAACAGGACCCTTCCCTTAAGGAAGCGATGGCTGATGCCAATCGTATTGATGACCGTTGGAAACGTCGGGAAGCCTGGCGTAAACTCGCAGGAAGGATTGCGGAGATTTCTGTTAATCTCTTTGCTCGACGTGGATTTTCTCCCCAGGAAATTGCAACAGAGTTTTTGGGGCACTGGGTTTTACGCGAGGGCTATTATGATTTGGAACGGGGCATTATGCTGGAAAACAAATTCTGGGATTCGGATGGGGATACTCTGGTATTTTGAAAGACGCTACCGTCATGACTCAAGACAGTGTAACGATAAACCAATGTATTATAAAACTCATCTTTGACCGGCCACTCAGCCTGTTGGTCAAGCCGAAAGACTTACGCGGAGCGATGGCCAATCTGAAAAAAGATAATGTCCTTTTCCACCAACATGCAAATGATGGGACTCTGATCTATAACTATCCGCTGATCCAGTACAAAATCATCAAAGGCAACGGATTTATTGTCGGTCTTTGGAAAGGAGCGGTAGATGTCGTAAACGCACTTGTCTTAAAAAAGCGGCTGAGTCTTGGGAACGAGGAATACATCGTTGAACAGCAAGAGATGTCCTTTTGGGCGCCGAGTATTGGTTTCCTTGATAGGAGACGAGAATATAAGTTTTTGACCCCATGGCTTGGCCTTAACGAAAAGAACTATGAAAAGTATCAGAGACTGGGGGCTCAAGTCAGCAGGAAAGAAATGTTGGAAAGAATTCTAGTGGGCAATATCATTTCTATGAGTAAAGGCCTGGGATACACGGTTCCAGGCAGAATTATGGCTGATATCCGTCATCTCGGAGAGATCCACGCAGAGCTTAAAGGCACCCCCATGCTCGGCTTCCTGGGGACCTTTTCCGTCAATTTTGAGATCCCTGATTACTGGGGCATTGGCAAATCTGTGTCGCGGGGGTTTGGGACGGTGGTCAGGGATTGAGGAATTGAGGAATTATGGAATTCAGGGATAAGTGTTGGCAAGTCTGTCTCGCCTGGATTTGGAACGGTGAAAAGAGTAGCTGAGTTCAGGCGCAAGGAGGGTCAAAGAAAGGCGCTAAAATATTAGCTGGAAACTAATCGCATGACAAAGGAAGAAATTGTAAAATATTGGATCGATTCATCAGAAGTGGATTTTCAGGCTATGGAGAGCCTTTACGATAAAGGCCACTATGTTTGGGCCTTGTTTGTTGCTCACCTTGTTATTGAAAAACTTCTAAAAGCTCATTACGTCAGGAATATTGATAACAATCCGCCGCTGATTCACCATCTGCTGAGACTGGCTGAGCAAGCAGACATTGATCTTTCAGAAGAGCAGAAGAACTATTTGCTTGAGGTTACAGCGTTCAATATTAGAACGCGGTATCCTGACTATAAATTCAAGTTCCACAAGAAGGCCACAAAAGGGTTCACCGGGCAGCATATAACCGCGATCAAGGAATTACGGCAATGGCTCATAGAAAAGATAAAGAGTTAATTTATCTGCTCATAAAAAAGTATGTAAATGTAATGAAAGACCATAACATACCCGTCTGGCGTTTATATTTATATGGGTCTTATGCCAAAGGCACCTATCATAAATATAGCGATATTGATTTGGCCGTTTTTTGGAACAAGGATGAGATAGATGGTTTTGACGAGGATGTGCTTTTGATGAAGCTCACCAGGAAGGTGGATTTACGAATAGAGCCGCATTCTTTTGGAAAATCAGATTTCGACGAAACCAACCCGTATATCAAGGAAATAATAGAGTCTGGCGAGAGGATAATCTGACATTTCGGCACCTTTTCCGTCAATTTTGAAATCGCTGATTACTGCGGGATCGGCAAGCCTGTGTCGCGGGGGTTTGGGACGGTGGTTAGGAATTGAGGAATTGAGGGATTATGGAATTCAGGGATTTAGGGATTGTGAAAACGATAAGAAGGGTTGCAAGAAAAGAGATAAGCCCTTGATACCGTAGGAGATGCTTCATTATATGCAAAGATTGAACATTAAATCGATGTTTCGCCCCTCTATTTTCTGGGATGCGGATGATATTGATGCGGTGCAGCACGCTGCTTACGTCATAGCCAGAATTCTGGACTATGGTGACATCGAGGATGTGCGGGTGCTCAGGGATATATATCCTGACGAAAAGATCGTGGAGGTAATTCGAACAAGGAGAGGCTTGTTCCCACAAACCGGAAAATACTGGGCAGTCAAGTTCAATATTCCTTTCACAGAGGTACCATGTTTGAGCAAATACTATCCCAGGAAGCTATAGAAGTAGTCGAATCTTTGTCACCCCACGTGGGAGCGTTTTATCTGGCAGGAGGGACGGGACTTGGCTTGCAATTGGGACACAGGAGATCCGATGATTTGGACTTTTTCTCCGACAGGCTGTTCAACACAGACGCCATTCTTTCTTTGATTTCTACTGATAAGGTGTTTTTTACCGCTCTCGGGACTATACACTGTGATATAAAGGGTATTCGAGTTTCCTTTCTCTATTATGAAGTTCCCTTGATGCATCCCACCCTGTCCTGGCATGGGATCACGGTAGCTCACAGCAAAGATATTGTGGCGGAAAAGATCAAAGCCATTTCACAACGAGGTTCAAAGAAAGATTTCATTGATCTCTATGCCGTCTTGAAGATGAGGTATTCTGTGCGAGAGGTATGTGACCTTTTCAAAAAGCGCTTCAAGGGCTCTGATATTAACTTTTACCATGTATTGAAGAGTCTGACTTTCTTCGAAGATGCCGAGCAAGAGCCCCTTCCATCTATTCTGTTACGCGGAGAAGATTGGAAGTGGGACAACATCAAGTCTTTTTTTATTGATAACATCAACCTGTTTGAGCATGAGTTGGGGCTCTAGCGCTGAAATTTCGAGACGATAAGTTGTATGGCCCATGCTTTGAGTGAAAATGCCGAGTTTGCTGATATCAATGATGGTGAAGTTGGATTTTCCATCACAGCCTCAGATATCCTTGAGCATCTTTTTTGCCCGCGGTTCACTTATTTTGAACTGTATTTGAAAATTTCGGAACATCAGGAAAAGCGCTTTAAGGTTCAAAAGGGGCGCACGATACATGAAGACAAAATTCGGGTTAACCCGGAATATTTGAGAAAGAAACTCGGATGTGTTGAGCGAAAGAAATCGGTGTATCTTTCCTGTAAACGGGGGCTAAGGGGTATCGTTGACGAAATCCTTTTCCTGGATGATGGCACTGCTGCGCCTCTTGATTACAAATATGCGGAGTACAAAGAACGAATTTTCAAGAATCACAAATATCAGTTGGCATTTTATGGTCAGTTGATCAAGGAGAACTTTCAAGTACCTGTTAATCGCGGGTTCATAGTTTACACCAGAAGCCAGAACAAACTAATCGAAGTCCCTATCACCGAACAAATGTATTCCGAATTGGACAGCATAATCAAAGATTTCTTGGATGTCGTACAAAAAGGAGTGTATCCGAAGCCAACGAAATACAGAGCCAGATGTGGCGATTGCTGCTATAGAAATATTTGCGAAAAGGTGATTTAAGAGAAAAAGTGCAAGGATGAAAGGACGTTAACGTGACTCTGGTAGACCTAAAACTGGCCACTTCAGGGCTGTTGAACCAGCTTTCCGGCAGAATAGGAGGGCTCGAAAAAAATCGTAACTCCTTATTTTTTCGTGCTATTTTGAGAAATTAGGACTGGAGAAAGACATCCACTAAAACAAGGATTGAAACTTGAGCGGACGGGAGTAAGCCGGATCGCTTTTTGGCACTGGAGAAAGACATCCACTAAAACAAGGATTGAAACCCTTAGAGTGATGATATATTGAGTGCCTCCACCATAACTGGAGAAAGACATCCACTAAAACAAGGATTGAAACTTTTACGCTTACATCATCTATATCACCGTGAAAAACTGGAGAAAGACATCCACTAAAACAAGGATTGAAACACATGGAAGGATTACCTTTTGAAACCATGGATAAAGACTGGAGAAAGACATCCACTAAAACAAGGATTGAAACACAAGACTCGTTCTCCCCGGCGAATGGGGTATAGACACTGGAGAAAGACATCCACTAAAACAAGGATTGAAACCGGATACGGATGGAGATGGTACAGCAGACGCTCATGGACTGGAGAAAGACATCCACTAAAACAAGGATTGAAACTCACTAAAAGATGGCACTAATCCTTGCTTCCAGAGAACTGGAGAAAGACATCCACTAAAACAAGGATTGAAACATAGGATATTAATTCGCCCCGTAAATGTACGGGGGCACTGGAGAAAGACATCCACTAAAACAAGGATTGAAACCCTAACCTGATCACCGGACAGGTACCGTTTGAGAATGACTGGAGAAAGACATCCACTAAAACAAGGATTGAAACACGATCCCGTCCAGGTCAACGTGGTCGTAGATTATACTGGAGAAAGACATCCACTAAAACAAGGATTGAAACACGGAGACGTGCAATTCAGGCTTACTGGTGTTACTATTACTGGAGAAAGACATCCACTAAAACAAGGATTGAAACATGACCAGAATCTGCCGTCCGTCATGGTGCGATTCCACTGGAGAAAGACATCCACTAAAACAAGGATTGAAACCTTATGGCGATCTAAAGAATATTCGGTGCAGGGCGAACTGGAGAAAGACATCCACTAAAACAAGGATTGAAACATGATGACGCAGCGGTGGCCATAGAGGTATCGTCTAGACTGGAGAAAGACATCCACTAAAACAAGGATTGAAACAGGTCGTGAGTGTGGACTATGATGGCAATATACATACTGGAGAAAGACATCCACTAAAACAAGGATTGAAACTACTCTCCAGCCACACCCGTTTGCGCTTGGATGCCAACTGGAGAAAGACATCCACTAAAACAAGGATTGAAACTCAATTCTTTATCCATATTGCAAGCGCAACAGAAAAAACTGGAGAAAGACATCCACTAAAACAAGGATTGAAACTATGTAATTCTTTAGCGTACTGATAGGAGATGCCGGACTGGAGAAAGACATCCACTAAAACAAGGATTGAAACAATTGGCTTAACGATTTATCCAACTCGATATTTAAACTGGAGAAAGACATCCACTAAAACAAGGATTGAAACTTATAGAAAGGATTGTTTTCCCCCATCATTCTTTCACTGGAGAAAGACATCCACTAAAACAAGGATTGAAACTTTGAGGATGTCCTTGGCCTGCGGGATGGGGATTTTACTGGAGAAAGACATCCACTAAAACAAGGATTGAAACTATATTAATCCATCCCTGTGCAGCTCTGTTATTATACTGGAGAAAGATATCCACTAAAACAAGGATTGAAACTAGATTGCTATAAACGCTTTCCATGTTTCATTGAAAACTGGAGAAAGACATCCACTAAAACAAGGATTGAAACTAAATCCCCATCCCGCAGGCCAGGGACATCCTCAAAACTGGAGAAAGACATCCACTAAAACAAGGATTGAAACAATATTGCCATGTGTTCGGGGGAAGCCCCGCTATTACTGGAGAAAGACATCCACTAAAACAAGGATTGAAACACGACCTAACAGGTCTACCAATACCAGACCGGGAGACTGGAGAAAGACATCCACTAAAACAAGGATTGAAACACATAGTGGCCCATGTTCCGGTCACTGCCAAAGTACTGGAGAAAGACATCCACTAAAACAAGGATTGAAACACCGGTATGGGGATCTTGCGATGCGGATTTTGTGGACTGGAGAAAGACATCCACTAAAACAAGGATTGAAACAGCTAGTGCTGTTTTGTTTATACTGCCACTTGTATCACTGGAGAAAGACATCCACTAAAACAAGGATTGAAACTAGATACAGATAGATGTAATCCATAGCCGCATTCTATGACTGGAGAAAGACATCCACTAAAACAAGGATTGAAACTGGAATACACAAGCTTTGTACCATTTCAGATACACACTGGAGAAAGACATCCACTAAAACAAGGATTGAAACATTAAGAAAATAGTGGATTAAAAGATAAACAATTTACTGGAGAAAGACATCCACTAAAACAAGGATTGAAACTATGTTAGTGGCACAAATAGTGCTATAGTATAGGGCACTGGAGAAAGACATCCACTAAAACAAGGATTGAAACGCAGGAGCTACAACGGCTGCGGATACCTATATCGATCTGGAGAAAGACATCCACTAAAACAAGGATTGAAACGGGAATTGTCTCAATGCAATCTGGCCGTACTCAATCTGGAGAAAGACATCCACTAAAACAAGGATTGAAACTGTCAATGAGCCACAGGGTGTCCAAGCATTTAATCTGGAGAAAGACATCCACTAAAACAAGGATTGAAACATTATGACGATAACGGTGGCGGGGATGGTGCTGACTGGAGAAAGACATCCACTAAAACAAGGATTGAAACCGCGGGCGGAGGCGAACTGTAGGTGCCGTAGAGAACCTGGAGAAAGACATCCACGGAGGAAACGCGGGACGTCCATTTGTAAATCAGTTGACAGCTGTCGCCCCCCGCACGAGGGCGTGGATTGAAACAGACTTTCCTCGCCGATGAGGATAATCGGGCACGTGTCGCCCCCCGCACGGGGCGTGGATTGAAACTGAAATAAGCTCGTATTGCGTTAGCAAAGTGCATGAAATCACAAATCAAAACTTAGTTACTTGTGAAGCTTTCGCCGTAACAGTTCAGCCCTATGTGATAAAATCGTCATGGCTTACCGCAGAGACGCAGAGAACGCAAAGTAAGATAGTTTTTTTCCTTTGCCGTTGAGAGGACGGCAAAGGAAAACTACTCAGCAGCTTTGCTGCGTAATAGTCTAACTTTAATACACTATTATTCATTGTGTTATCATTGCGAGTTGCCTTCACATACACAGGAGGGGCTGATTCTTTTTGCTTTCCGCCCTCTCAGCGGTAATGTTCTCAAGCCGCCAGGCGCAAAGCAAAATAAAGATAAACTCTGCGCTCTCTGCGCCTTGAGCGAAGCGGGCGGTGAACTATTACCCTTTATCTTCTGAGAGGTCATGATAATCTTATGCGAATTCCTCGGAGGTTTGTAAAGGACGTAGAGGAAGTGGTTGAAAAGCTTCTCTCAAGCCACCTGGATATAAAGGCCATAATTGTTATTGGAAGTGTGGCAATGGGAGATCATATGAAGGACTCTGATGTTGACCTGGTTTGTGTCACTGGCCTGAGGGTGAACCTTGAACAGAGGCAGAGCTTGATGGAAGACATTCCGCTAATGGCCCAACTTGTGGTCTTTTCAGAAGAAGAATTAAGAGAGCGCTTTGAAGACTTTAGCACGATGGCACATTCGATTCAGAAAGGGATACCTGTCTTTGAAAAGAGTAGTTTTTTGAGACCGTTTCTTGAAATGCCTCTTGGCATCCCTAAGAAAAAGTGGATAAAGGATTGGTTTGTCCACTGGCTTGAGTTTTACTTTATGGGTCTTCATGACCTTGAAACAGATAAGGAGTTTCACGAAAAATTCTGCAAAGAGAAATGTGAGTGTTTTGTGCCTGATTACCTTGCCAGGGCGGCGGTAAATTTTAGCATACTTTATCTTGAGACACGGGGCGTTGTCCCGGTATCAAAAGGCGAAATCAGAAAAGGTATGCGGAACATAGTTCCGAAGAATATTTTCAAGGGCCTGAATACGGCACTCAGGATATGTCATGAGGGTATCGTCATGGATTACTATGAAGCCGTGGAGGTTAAGAACACAGCCACCTGGCTCAAGGATAGACTGATTCAAAAGCTTTGCGTAAGTGAGGAGGAGATGGAAAGGCCCCTTAAAATGTATAAAATTCTTAAAGCGGCTGGAAAGAAAGCATCCAAATCCGAGGAAGGTAACCCCTAAAAGGAGAAAGAAATGGGAATGTTTGATACGATCGTAGCGGAGCTTGAGTGCCCTGACTGCAAACAGACTAAGGAGAGAGAAATCCAGACCAAGCGTGGAGAATGTATGATGGAAACTTATTACGTGGGTGACACCATAGAGCCATTCTATTTCGGAGATTACTGGTTTGACGAGGAGTGGAAAGACAGAACCACCGAAATCTTTTGGTGAAAATAGACAATATGATTAAGGGTTTTAGAAAGAGAGAGGAAAGAGAAGAACCCTTTCCCTTTGACTTTGGCCCAAAGACCCTTGATGAACTCTTTGACAAGATCGGACAGGACATTGAGAGGGTTTTGAAAGGTGAGGCCCCTGGCTGGTTATAAAATCCCTTTGTCTGGCAAGCTATACATCTTAAGAAAAACATTTTGGGGTTGAAAACCAGGGGCCATAGGGGGACGTCTTTAAATAACTCAATAAAGTCGCCCCCCGCACGGGGGCGTGGATTGAAACCCATCCACTGAGTCACTGATTTTAAGATTGTGACAAGAAGCGTGACGTGATATTCTTTTCACATGGTAAAATCATTCACAATCAAGTTCACAAAACCAGCATATCGCCATTTAGAAGCATTCAGGCGATTTGACCGCAACAGAATTCTCGATGAGATTAAGGAACAACTGACTCACAATCCCGACGAAGAGACTCGCAACAAGAAGCTGCTGCGGGATAATCCGCTGGCCGATTGGGAATTGCGAATTCACCCTTTCCGTGTGTTTTACGACATCGACCAAGTCAGTCAGCGCGTCAGAATTCTTGCCGTCGGCGTCAAGAAGCGCGAGAAACTGTTTATCGGGGGGGAGGAAATAGTATTATGAAGACTATCAACCTTTCATCACACCTACCGTCAGTCAATGAGCTTCTGGGCATGGCTCGCACGGATGCATTGCTTGTCAAAACTCAGGATGGACACACTTTCGTTATTAGCTCAGCCGATGAATTCGAGTTTGAAGTTGAACTTTTGCGACAGAACCATACCTTCCTTTCCATGCTCGACGAATTCAAGAAAGGCGAGGACACTATTCCTCTTGAGGAAGTCGAAAAAAAGCTCCGGTAAGGTAAACTTGGAGACATGAAATTTTGACATTCTTGCAAACTCTTTTTTGAGGCGAGAGGTTTTTGTATACTACCGGGGTGCCATAGGGGACGGGCCAAGCTACGTCACTAATCTTCATAGAAATGATCCCGAGATATGCGCTAATATTGGCCCTCTAATGGCATTTTTAGGCCCAAAAAGAGCGGTTTCAGCAGGGCACATGGCGAGAGCAAAGGGACATTACATTCCGGGGCAGCTCTGCCACATCTCAGCACCAACTTTTACAGATGAGCAGTGTGGTATCCCGTTTTATACAAGCGAGTTTCCAGGGGTGAGTTTTATCCAAGAAGGTCACAAGACTTCAGTATCTCATGTGATGACTCTGCGGGATCACATTTTTGTACTCGTCCCGAAGACCGTTTTGTCTGACCTAGACTGGCGCTTACCCGTGTTTGAATGCGGGCGGCATTTAATCGGCTTTGATGGGACGGCACTGCTGTTATGGGAACTCTGGCAGCGGAGATATCCAGGGAGGGAGGGATGAGTTGTGCCACTCATGCCGTCGAGCAGAGGCCCTTTTCATCCATACGGATTTGATTGGTGAGCGAACGGGGTAACCGAGTGATTGCAGAAGGCCATCTGAGATTTCTTGCTGGTATGACGTTAGCAACGAGCGTGAAATCACAGATCAAAAGTTAATTACTTGCGAAGCTTTCGCCCATGGCAATGCAGTCAGCGATTAGTGTGGGCAGGTTCGGAGTGTCAAAACTGATGCCTGGGGAGGGACGGCGGTTGCGCTTGATGTTAGGGAGTTCGTGGTAATGATGAGGGGAAGTCCTATCCAATCGGTGCTTTCAGGACTGCTCCAAAGCCGCTTCTCGTTTGAGCTTGAGTTGTTAATGGCCGGCCCACTCGGCGAAGTCTTCCGCGTGCGAGCCGTCATCCAGCAAGCCCTGGGAGTAAAATTCGTAGAATACTTCCGAACTGAGCCAATAGCGTTGTTCAAATTTGCGCAGAGCCTGATCAGTCGCCCGCAAGTCTTCGAGAATGTCGCTTAAGGTAATGGTGGCCATTTGGTTCACCTCTGGGATTATATGGATGTGATACAGGAACAACGTAGCACGGAAGTTGTGATGCATCAACTTGAAGGGAGTCTTTGGAACTGGTTTGGGAGTGCAGGTGGAGTCGACAGAGATTTGACGGACGGGCAAACGGGGTAACCGAATGTTCCGTAAGTGAGGAGAAGATGGAAAGGCCCCTTAAAATCTATAACATTCTTAAAGCGGCGGGAAAGAAACCATCCAAATCCGAGGAAGGTAACCCCTAAAAGGAGAAAGAAATGGGAATGTTTGATACGATCGTAGCGGAGCTTGAGTGCCCTGACTGCAAACAGACTAAGCAGAGAGAAATCCAGACCAAGCGCGGAGAATGTGTGATGGAAACTTACTACGTGGGTGACACCATAGAGCCATTCTACTTCGGAGATTACTGGTTTGAGGAGGAGTGGTACTGTCGGGATTGTTATAGAATGGCGGGGGAAAAGGACGAACAGGCGAAGATTGTTTGGCACAAATCGTACATCCACTCTCTCAATGGTTTGATTATCGAGGTATGCGCCGAAAGGAAAGAAGACCAGAAGCTTCCGGACTGGGATTTCATCCACAAAATTTCAAGGGAAAGACACAACCACCGAAATCTTTTGGTGAAAATAGACAATATGATTAAGGGTTTTAGAAGGAGAGAGGAAAGAAAAGAACCCTTTCCCTTTGACTTTGGCCCAAAGACCCTTGATGAACTCTTTGACAAGATCGGACAGGACATTGAGAGGGTTTTGAAAGGTGAGGCCCCTGGCTGGTTATAAGAAATAAACAGGCACAGCTTTAGAAGGGTACATACCATGTCCAAAACGTTACTTGTAGAAATCGTAACCGAAGAAATACCTGCAGGGTATATTGAACCGGCCCTTGAGGCCATGGCAACTCTCATGCACCAGAAACTGTCCCAGGCCCGCATCGAATGCGCCGGAGGCACAGAGATCTTTGGAACCCCGAGGCGTCTGGCCCTTATGGTTCGGGATGTGGCTGAACGGCAGGCCTCTGTCACGAAAGAGGTGGTGGGCCCCCCTAAACCAGTGGCCTTTGACGCTGAAGGCCAGCCCACGAAGGCAGCCGAAGGCTTTGCAAGAAATCAAGGGGTCTCGGTAAAACGCCTGGACATTAAGGCCACGGCCAAAGGGGATTATGTGTGTGTCAAAAAGCTTGAACGTGGACAGGCATCCTGGAGACTCCTTCAAACCATTATCCCGGAAGTGATTACCGCCATTCCCTTCCCCAAGTCCATGCGGTGGGCGGATCTCGGCCTTACTTTTTCCAGGCCTATTCATTCCATTCTGGCCCTTTTTGGAGAGCGGATCATTCCTTTCAAGCTGGAAAATATCAGGAGCGGCCGGCGCACTGTTGGCCATCGTTTTATGCATCCAAAGCGTGTTGGCATATCCAATTTTTCTGAATATGTGGCTGCCCTCCGATCAGCATACGTACTGGTAGATATTGCAGAACGCAAAAATATGATCCGGGAAGGAATAGCCAAAGGCGCACGCAAGCTTGGTGGTGAGGTGATTCCGGACGATGACCTGCTTGACACCGTCACGCATCTGGTAGAGTACCCGGCTGTGTCGGCAGGGACCTTTGACCGGGATTTTCTCGCGCTCCCCCGGGAGATCCTGATTACTGCGATGCGTGAGCACCAGAAATACTTCGCCGTTGTGGGTTCAGACCATCAATTGTTGCCCTGTTTTATTGCAGTTAACAATACACCCGCAGAGGACATGGCCGTGGTCACCTCTGGGCACGAGCGGGTATTGAGAGCCAGGCTCGAGGATGCCCGCTTCTTTTTTGAAACCGATGAAAAGACGTCTCCCGATGAGATGGTGGAGAGACTCAAGGGCGTGCTGTTCCAGGCAAGGCTGGGAACCATGTTTGAGAAGGTGTGTCGCGTCCAGAAGCTAACAGAACACCTTGCCGAGTTGGCAAGCCCTGAAATCAAACCGATCGTGTCGCGGGCAGCATGGCTATGCAAATCCGACCTGACCACCCAAATGGTCAACGAGTTCCCAAAGCTTCAAGGGGTGATGGGCCGCATTTATGCAGCCCGCTCAGGTGAGTCTGAGGTTGCGGCCCAGGCCATTGAGGAGCACTATCTGCCCGCGTATTCCGGAGGCCCGCTGCCTGAGACGGTGGTCGGTGCGCTGCTTAGCATGGCTGACAAGTTCGATACGATCTGCGGCTGCTTTGGAATCGGTCTCATACCGACTGGCACCTCCGATCCTTATGCCCTGAGACGCCAGGCCCTCGGAATTATCCAAATCATGTTGGCACGGACTTTTCAGTTTTCGCTCAAAGGACTGATTCGTAATAGCCTTGAGCTCCTGAACGACAAGGTATCTGATGACACAGAGCAAACCGCGCAGAGGGTGCTCACCTTTTTTCAGCACCGCATGGAACACATATTGGTCGAGGAGGGCTTTTCCAAGGATGTGATCGCCGCTGTGGTCAGCGCTTCCATGGATAATATTCCCGCGGTCCAGAAGCGGACTGCTGCCCTGGAGGCCCTGAAGGCCAAACCGGATTTTGAACCTTTAGCCATTGCCTTCAAGCGCGTGGTCAACATTATCAGACAGGCGAACCGGCTTGGGGAGATTGCTTCGGCTCCTGGCCAGGAAATGGCAAAAACAGACCCTGGCCTGTTTCAGAAACGGTGCGAAAGAGATCTCTATGACGCCTTTCAAAAGGTAAAGCGGGCCATATCTGAAGACATAGACAGGAACGCGTTTGATCGAGCCCTGCTGACGGTTGCAAGCCTGAAAAAGCCTGTGGATGCCTTTTTTGACGGGGTCATGGTGTTGGCTGAAGACCAGAGTCTAAAACAGAACCGTCTGGCCCTCCTTGCAGAGATTGCCGGTCTCTTCTCGATCTTTGCCGATTTTTCCAGGATTTCTACGTGATACGATTGTTGATTGTTGATTGTTGATTGTCGATTGCCTTCGGATTGTTGATTGTTTTTCAATCATCAATCGTCAATCATCAATCATCAATCCAGGGTCAATCATCAATCATCAATCCAAAGATTCACGATCTCTTCAGAGAGGTCACCAAAAGGCCCACTATGGTCTTGGCATCCTGGATTTCACCCTGTGTGATCATTTCAAGGGCTTTGTCAAACTCTCTAAGCTGGAGGTCGGAGATCTCATCATCGAGCTCCTGCCCGACCGATCTCAATCCGGTGGCCAGAAAAATGTGAATATGCTCATCCGTGTATCCTGGAGCAGGCAAGATTTCTGTGAGCTTCTCAAGACTTGAGGCCTCATAGCCTGTTTCTTCCACTAATTCTCGTCGAGCACACTCAATCGCCTCTTCACCCGGCTCCAGAGTCCCGGCAGGGATCTCCCACAGGAATTTGCCCACTGCGTGGCGGTATTGCCTGATCAGGACAACCCTGCCGTCATCAAGAAGCGGCACCATGGCCGCAGCGCCGGGATGGCGAACGATTTCCCGGTCCTTGATCGCCCCGCCTGGCAAGGTTACGTTCTCAAGAACAACATCAAATATCTTACCATGATACAGATTTGCGATCTTGTGAACTTTGACAGACATAAGACTCTCCTCTTTCAGGGTGGGACTCACCGTTGAGCCCGTTTGGCCCGTTGAGCCCGTTAAACTACCCTGCCGCAACCAGCGGGGTATCAAAATAAGTGTTTTATCTTTTCTATCGCAGCAAGCTGCGGGGAATTAAACCCTACAGATTTCGCATCGCCCTTCAAGTGATTAGAGTAATCCGTGTAATCTGCGAAATCTGTGGATTAAAAATTGATTGACGGGCTATTTTAAAGGTGATTATAAACAGCATACTATACAGCTTAAGAAAAACATTTTGGGGTTGAAAACCAGCCTAGAGGAAATCAAACATGGCACATTAAGCTATCAGGCGCAAGGCACAAGGCTTAAGGCTTAAGGAGAAGACCTTGTGCCCTGAGCCTTGTGCCTTGCGCCCGTGGTTGATCGCAACAAAAAACGCAAAGGCAAGATGGTGCCATACCCGAAAAACTTTATCTTAAAAACTATATAACAGCATCAGCCCTGTCCAGCCTGCTTCAAGGAGCCGGATATCCACCTGAAAACTAAGATATGAACATTGATATCTTTGTCTTGTCGATTGCCTCAGCGCTCGGTCTGTACATGGCGGCCAATATTGGCGCCAATGACCTAGCAAATGCCATGGGAACCTCGGTGGGGTCCAGGGCGTTGACCCTAAACCAAGCAGTGGTGGTGTCGGTCATTGCCAATATACTTGGAGCCGGACTTGCAGGCGGGTACGTGACCGGCACGATCAGCAAGGGAATCATCGACCCGGGCCTCCTCGCGGATACGCCCAACAAACTGATGCTTGGGATGTTTGCTGCCCTCGTCTCCGCCAGCCTCTGGGTGCATCTGGCAACGTACTTTGGTCTGCCTGTATCTACCACGCACGCCATTGTTGGCGCAGTGGTTGGCTTTGGAATTATCAGTGTGGGTGGAGGGGCTGTAAGCTGGGGCAAGATCATCACCATTGCCGTGAGTTGGGTCATTTCACCGGCTGCAGGGGCAATGATTGCAGGAGCGGTTTTCTATTTCGCCGAGAAAAAGATCATGTCCGCTAAGGACCCTGAGGCTGCCGCAGTTCACTACGCCCCTGCTATGATCTTTGTTGTTGCCCTGGTCCTTATCCTCTCGGTCATATTTAAGGGCCTCAAGAACCTCCATCTCGAGATTGGCTTTTTGCAAACTCTCCTGGTGGTAACCCCATGTGCTGCACTGGCGGGAGTGTTTGGCCGCAAGTGGGTGCGCTGGCAGGTGCATGTTAAGTGCGAACTACGACCCGATTCCAGAGGATACTCTCCCGTGGAATGTCTCTTTGCCCAGCTTCAGGTCCTTACGGCCTGTTATGTTGCCTTTGCCCACGGGGCCAATGATGTGGCCAACGCCATTGGCCCGCTTGCAGCCATCTTTGCCGTGGTCAAAACGAAGACAGTGGTCTTGCAGGTGGAGGTCCCATTCTGGATGCTTTTTGTGGGTGGCATTGCCGTGGGCGGAGGGCTTCTTGTGTTTGGTACGCGCGTCATGGAGACGATTGGAAAAAACATTACGGAGATTACGCCGCTGCGGGGGTTTTGTGCAGAATTTGGAGCGGCCACTACTATCCTGATGTGCTCCCGCCTCGGCCTGCCGGTATCAACCACCCACGTCCTGGTAGGGGCTGTGGTAGGAGTAGGGCTCATGCGGGGCATGGGCACGCTCGATCTGCGTATTCTCAAGAATATCGGCCTTTCGTGGATCGTGACCCTCCCATTCACGATGGTTCTGGCCATGGTTTTGTACAAGGTCCTGACCCTGTTTTTATTATGAACCAAAGCGGGTAACCTGGATAGACCGGAATTAAGGGATTGAGGGATTAAGGGATTTAGACACTTACTTCTGAAATCCGTGTTTTTTCTGGCAGAAAATTTCAAAAGATAATCACGAAAGCACGAAAAATTGCCTGCCCTGGCGCTGTGTGCTCGAATCAGTCTCCTAAGCCTGTAAGCCAGGTCTGGGCCAGGGAAAGCACGAAATAAAAAAACATTCAGCCTTTCGTGTTTTCGTACTTTGCGGCTTGCGCCTTGAGAACAGTACGTGTTTTCGTGATAGTTTTTGTTCCGGTTTATCCGGGTTAGGAATTGAGGGAAAATAATCCCTGGATTCCTAAATTCCAAATACTTAAAGGAGGAACATTTTATGCGCCTATTAATTAGCTCGCTATTTTTCAAATCACCTTTTAAAGACCTGCAGAGGCACGCCGACAAGGCCAAAGAATGTGCTCGTCTTTTCGGAGAAGCTGCTGTTTGCTACATCGGCGAGGACTGCAAAGAGTTTGACCTTTTGACCGAACAGGTGGCCCGGATAGAAAGTGAGGCCGATGATATCAAGCGCGACATTCGCAACCATTTGCCCAGAGGAATCCTTATGCCGGTCGACAAATTCCAGTTTCTTCAATACCTCAGAGAGGAGGATAAGGTTCTGGACGAAGTGGAAGAGGCCCTGTTCTGGCTATCGTTCCGGCCCACAGGCATCCCGGACGAGGTGGCCGCCGATTTCCGCCACCTGGTTAAAGCTGTGATACCGCCTATCGAAAAATTATCGGACCTGGTAGCCCTTGCCACCCAATATTTCAGGAGCAGGTCGGAGGCACAAAGGACCAAAATAAAGAGCCTTGTGCGGGATATCCGCCAGTACGAAAGAGAGGCCGATCTTCTGGAGCGGGAGCTGAAATTCAAGATCTTCAACACCATCAAAGATGCGCTCGTGGTATTCCACCTGGTCACGCTGGTAGAGCATGTGGGCGAGATTGCCGATCATGCGCAGAACGCCTCGGACCGCATGCGGGCCATGATTGCCAGATAAGACGGTTCGATTCTGCACTCAATTTCTCATCCACGCCAAATTGTAACAAACTCGTAAACGGGCGTAATCACCCTTACAAGAGCCCCGTCTGCCCTTTGTCTTGTCTTTGAAAATATTTGCCATTTGTTGTTGACAAATATTTCCCAAGCAGGTAATACCTCGGGTAAGACTTTTAGGAGGTGTTAACCGTGCCAAAGGTAACCAGCAAGGGCCAGGTAACGATTCCCCACCAGATCCGGTCAATCCTGAGCATAAGAGCTGGGGATGAAGTTATTTTCGAAATAGACGAAACAAACGTTGTTCTCAAAAAAAAGAGTGCTTCAATCAAAAACCTGAAAAAATATGTAGGCTTCCTTGCCCATTTAAATGGAAAAAAAACCGACGACATAATTGACGAACTACGTGGAGAGGCCGATGATTTTGGCCGTTGATACGAATATACTATTAGATATCTTAATTCCCAACACAGCATATATTCAATCCTCTCTAAACTGCTTATTGAGTATGGCTCCGGATGACAAGCTTATTATTTGTGAGGTGGTTTATGCCGAATTAGGCTCTCAGTTTCTATCTTCTCAGGACCTTAATACGTTTCTGCATGACACAGCGATTAGACTGGTTTCCTCAAATGAAAAGTCGCTTTTCGAAGCCAGCAGTGCGTGGAAAAAGTACTCGGGCCGCAAGAAAGATATGATTATCTGCCCTGCTTGTGGCAAACGTCAAAAAACCACTTGCCATTTCTGCAAGGAGATTATTTCCTATCGCCAACACATCTTGAGTGATTTCCTGATCGGTGCTCATGCTAAAATACAAGCAAATAAGTTTATAACCAGGGATAGGGACTTTTATAGAACATATTTTCACGATCTCAATATCGTGAGCCCCTGATTGTCTTGCTCCTTGCCAGCACCGGCACAACCTCACTCGTAAACCCCTCCAACCTCCCCTCAGCCTCCGCCAGTCCCTCAAACTCATACACCGGTGTAATGAGCCCACCAGGGCCCCATCTGTTCTCTGCTTTGTCAGAGCATCCCAGAAGGCAAAGATTTTTACCCAAAACAGCCTTGAGCGGAAATGGGTAAAAGTAGGTGTGTGTGCCTGCCCCGCAGGGAGGAACGTCAGAGATCCTCCGAGGCGGGACTGTAGCGTGGTGTGTCTGCGGCTAACCTATATCAACGGTGCAACTCACCGTTTGACCCGTTGAGCCCGTTTGGCCCGTTGAGCCTGTTAAAAATTAATTGATAGCCTATTTTGAAGTTGATTAAAAATAGCATACTATAATAACATCAGCTTTATCCACTTTGCTTCAAGGAGCCAGGATATCCACCTGAAAACTAAGATATGAACATTGACGTCATCGTCCTATCGGCTGCCGCATTGCTCGGTCTATACATGGCAGCCAATATTGGCGCCAATGACCTTGCAAACGCCATGGGAACCTCGGTCGGCTCTGGCGCGTTGACCTTAAAGCAAGCAGTGTTGGTCTCTATTATTGCAAATACACTAGGAGCCGGACTTGCAGGGGGGCACGTGACCAGCACGATCAGCAAGGGGATTATCGACCCATGCCTCCTGATGGACGACCCCAACAAACTGATGCTTGGCATGTTTGCTGCCCTCATCTCAGCCAGCCTCTGGGTGCATCTGGCCACACACTTTGCCCTTCCTGTCTCGACCACTCACGCTATTGTGGGAGCGGTAGTGGGCTTTGGGATTATGAGTGTGGGTGGAGGGGCTGTAAGTTGGGGCAAGATCATCACCATCGCTGTCAGTTGGGTCATCTCACCAGCCGCCGGTGCCGTGATTGCAGGAAGTATTTTCTATTTGACTGAAAAAAAAGTCATGGGCGCCAAGGACCCTTACGCAGCCGCGCTTCACTATGGGCCAGCCTTGATCTTCTTTGTGATGTTGGTGCTCATCCTTTCCTTCATATTTAAAGGCCTCAAGAACCTGCATCTCGAGTTCGGCTTTTTCTTTACTGTCTTGCTCGCCATCCCTTGCGCGGCCTTAGCGGCCGTGTTTGGTCGCAAGTGGCTGCGCTGGCAGGTGCATCTTAAATGCGAACTGGGACCCAATCCTCAGGGATACTCTCCTGCCGATTGTTTCTTTGCCCAGCTTCAGGTCCTTACGGCCTGTTATATCGCCTTTGCCCACGGGGCCAATGATGTGGCCAATGCCATTGGCCCACTTGCAGCCATCTTTTCCGTAATCAAAACCAAGTCTGTGGCCTTACATGTAGAAGTCCCTTTCTGGATGCTTTTTGCGGGCGGCATTGCGGTTGGCGGCGGCCTTTTTGCCTTTGGTGCGCGTGTCATGGAGACCATTGGAAAAAACATTACGGAGATTACACCGATCCGGGGATTTTGCGCCACATTCGGGGCGGCCACTACTGTCCTGATTTGCTCCCGTCTCGGCCTGCCAGTATCAACCACCCACGTCCTGGTAGGGGCTGTGGTAGGAGTAGGGCTCATGCGAGGCATGGGTACGCTCGATCTGCGTATTCTCAAGAATATCGGCCTTTCGTGGATCGTGACTCTCCCATTCACGATGGTTCTGGCCATGGTTTTGTACAAGGTCCTGACGCTATTTTTATTATGAACCAAAGCGCGTAACCTGGATAGACCGGAATTTAGGAATTTGGGAATTTAGGGATTTAGGAATTCAGGAATTAAGGAATTGAGGGATTGAAGGAAAATAATCCCTGAATTCCTAAATTCTAAATACTTAAAGGAGGAACATTTTATGCGCTTAGTAATTAGCTCGCTATTTTTCAAGTCACCTTTTAAAGACCTGCAGAGGCACGCCGACAAGGCTAAAGAATGTGCTCGTCTTTTCGGAGAAGCTGCTGTTTGCTACATCGGCCAGGACTGCAAAGAGTTTGACCTTTTGACCGACCAGGTGGCCCGGATAGAAAGTGAGGCCGATGATATCAAGCGCGACATTCGCAACCATTTGCCCAGAGGAATCCTCATGCCGGTCGACAAATTCCAGTTTCTTCAATACCTCAGAGAGGAGGATAAGGTTCTGGACGAAGTGGAAGAGGCCCTGTTCTGGCTATCGTTCCGGCCCAGTGGCATCCCGGACGAGGTGGCCGCCGATTTCCGCCACCTGGTTAAAGCTGTGGTACCGCCCATCGAAAGATTATCGGACCTGGTAGCCCTTGCCACCCAATATTTCAGGAGCAGGTCGGAGGCACAAAGGATCAAAATAAAGAGCCTTGTGCGGGATATCCGCCAGTACGAAAGAGAGGCCGATCTTCTGGAGCGGGAGCTGAAATTCAAGATCTTCAACACCATCAAAGATGCGCTCGTGGTATTCCACCTGATCACGCTGGTAGAGCATGTGGGCGAGATTGCCGATCATGCGCAGAACGCCTCGGACCGCATGCGGGCCATGATTGCCAGATAAGATTGTAACAAAACATTAATAAAGCCGTAATCATTCTGAGACATCTTTGTTCTAATCCTCAACATCTGCCAGATGGCTATTTAGTGCCTGAACGAAAACCCCCTGAATTACAGTTTTCGTGTCATTGCGAGGCCTGACCGCCAGTGCCATGTGTGCCGGCCTTGTAGCTGCCCGGCGAGCGTGGTGCTGCCAAAAAGTCCTTCCTTGCCAATCGTTCCGGAAAGAAGTATATAGTTTTTAAGATAAAGTTTTTGGGGTATGGCACCCTCTTGCCTTTGCGTTCTTTGTTGCGATCAACCACGGGCGCAAGGCTCAGGGCACAAGGTGTTCTGCCTTAAGCCTTTAGCCTTGTGCCTGATAGCTTAATGTGCCATGTTTGATTTCGTCTATACTGGTTTTCAACCCCAAAATGTTTTTCTTAAGATGTATAGTAATCATTCATTTTTTTCACAGGCGCCGCCATGCCTGTGTCATTGCGAGCGGAGCGAAGCAATCTCATGGTTCACGCCTCGGAGATTGCGGAGCCTGTTCCGAGCAAAGCGAGGAATCTCATTTGCCCCATGTTCCGCTGTGCCGTCCCGTTTTGTCCAGCAGCGGCTCCGGGTTTGCTTCGGCTTCGCCTCGCAACCCCTACGCT
Organism: Desulfobacterales bacterium; assembly: GCA_023129535.1. Taxonomy (GTDB): domain Bacteria; phylum Desulfobacterota; class Desulfobacteria; order Desulfobacterales. The sequence continues at coordinate 5,304 of JAGMBW010000009.1, read as the reverse complement.
CCTCGCAATGGCAAGAAGAAACATCCGTGAACGGTTACAAATGGCAGAAAGATCGAAGCCTGTTTGTTCGTTAGTCCCTTGATAAACCCTTCCAGTGCGTGGTTGGTATAGTCCTTAAGAAAAAGATTTTGGGGTTATGGGCTCTATTATGAAATGAGAATGCTATAATGTCACTTGTGGCAGATGCTGGATGCTGGATGCTCGATCCTGGATAAGAAACTAATTTTTAAGATTTTATCGAGAATCCAGTATCCAGAATCCAGTATCAATAAGTTGACGGCTAAGAAGTTCATTGGAAAGCAGAAGATTACTCACCCCAAAAACATTATCTTGGAATCTATAGTGGCCGAGAGGAAAGATTAGGGATTGAGAAACGAGAGGAGGGGAAAAGGATTAAGAATTTAAAAATCGGAGGTCAAAATGGCTATGACAAAACTCGACGAGATGGAAGTATCAGCAGAACACTTGCTAAAAATGTTGGATGAACTTGTTGACCATGTCAGTATCATTGACAAGGATTTTAATGTCTTGTGGGGAAACAAATTAGCTAAGTGTAATTTTGGAGAGAAACTAATCGGAATGAAGTGCTACACGGCTTATCACGGGAGGAATGCACCCTGTCCGGAATGTCTTGTGCAAAAGACGTATGAGGATGGCCAGGTTCACGAACATGAAGTCATGGTAAGGCCTGAAGGTAGGGAACCGATGTATTTCCACTGCAACTCATATGTTCTGAAGCGGGACAAAGAGGGAAAGCCCGAGGTCGTAATTGAAGTATCCAAAATTATAACGGATAATGTAAAACTCCAAAAAGATATGGAAAGGATAATCAAAATAACAAATGACCGCGAAGAAGAGATGATAAAATTAAAAGAGAAGATCATGGTACTGGAACAGAAAATTTCTGAAAAACCAATAGCAGAAAAGCGAAAATAATGAATGGCGAGTCAGTGAAAAATGTCCGAACTTTTTGAGAAGTTACGGAAAAGCCCCAAAAATCTCGCTGTAGTACTAACGGGAGATCCGTTATGAAAAATGATTTAGATTCTAAGAAAAAAGAAACTGCATCAATAAGCCGAGCTGCTCTGCTTAATATATTGGAGGACTTATACAATGCGAAGGAGGCACTGCGGGAGAGCGAGGAGAAATATCGTACGGTTCTGGAGGCATCTCCGGATCCTATTGTTGCCTACGACATGGAGGGTATGGTTATCTATTTAAACCCGGCATTCACCCAGGTTTTCGGGTGGACACCGGATGAGCTTTTGGGCAAGAAAATAGACTATGTCCCAGAGGAGAACTGGCCTCAGACTCAAATGATGATTGATAAGGTGCTGGCGGGAAAAAGTTTCTCCGTCATTGAAAGCCGTCGACACACCAAACAAAAAAACATTCTTGATGTCAGTATAAGCGTAGCCACTTATCTGGATCGTAACGGTATTCCCATAGGCAGTGTGCACACGTTACGAGACATTACCGAACGAAAGCGCATTGAAGCCCAACTCCAGCAAGCCCAGAAGATAGAGGCTGTCGGCACCTTAGCAGGTGGTATTGCCCACGACTTTAACAATCTGCTCATGGGTATACAGGGAAATGTCTCCTTAATGGTTATGGATATGGATTCCACACACCCCTATCATGATCGGTTAAAGAACATTGAAAAGCAGGTTCAAAGCGGAGCCAGACTAACCTCACACCTTCTTGGATATGCCAGGAAGGGCAGGTATGAGGTCAAGCCTCTTGACCTGAACAAATTAGTGGAAGAGACTTGTGAAACCTTTGGCAGAACTAAAAGGGAGATTACTATTCACCAAGAACTTGCCGAAAACTTGTTTGCAATAGAGGCAGACCAAGACCAAATAGAGCAGGTGCTTTTGAATCTGTTTGTAAATGCTGCAGATGCCATGCATGGTGGTGGGAATCTTATCCTGAAAACTATGAATGTCACCCACAACAATATGCAGGGCAAGCTCTATGATCCAAAGCCTGGCAACTATGCCCTGTTAATGGTTACTGACACAGGCATGGGTATGGATAAAGAAATCATGGAGCGCATTTTTGATCCCTTCTTTACGACCAAGGAGATGGGCAGGGGCACCGGTCTTGGATTGGCTTCTACTTACGGTATTATAAAGGGCCATGACGGATATATTGATGTGGAATCCAGGGAGCGTCATGGAGCCACCTTCAGTGTTTATCTCCCTGCATCAGAAAAAAGGATCCAGAAAACTGTCAAAGCTGCTGAGCAGTTCATTAAGAGAACCGGAACAGTCCTCCTGGTAGACGATGAAGAGGTTATCCTGGAAGTAGGCCAGGAATTGTTGGAGGCCATGGGCTACCGGGTACTGTTAGCCAGGCACGGAAAAAAGGCCATAGAGGTCTACAAGAAACATCAGGATGAGATAGACCTCGTCCTTTTGGACATGGTTATGCCCAATATGGGTGGCGGCGAGACCTATGACCGCATGAAGGAGATCAACCCGGACATCAAGGTCCTGCTTTCAAGTGGTTTCAGTATTGATGGTGAAGCCACCGAGATATTGGAACGAGGCTGTAACGGTTTTATACAGAAACCCTTCACCATAAAAGATCTGTGTGGAAAAATAGAGAAGATTCTCGAAAAGGGATAGGCTTTTTTCTTAACTCCTTTTTTAGGACCTTCCCGGTTGGATTTCGGGGAAGGTCCTCTACGAATATGATCCTTTTCGGCACCTTATATTTGGCTATGTGTTTGGCTAAAAAGGCTTTGATGTCCTTGCCATTGAGCAAGGATTCCTCCCTTTTTACAACAAACATCACGGGGACTTCCTTTCCTTCACCAGGGGAAATACCCACCATGGCGCATTCCTCTATATCAGGATGCCTGTGTAAGCAAGCCTCCACTTCACTCGGGTATATGTTAAGTCCGTCAACAATAATCATATCTTTTTTCCTGTCAACGATCTTAACATACCCATCCTTATCTATTGTTGCAATATCTCCCGTATAAAGCCATCCATCCTTGATCGTGTCGGCAGTTCCCTCAATTCTATTGAGATAGCCTTTCATAACATTAGGACCATTTACGATGAGTTCTCCTTCAAAGTCAGGTGGCACTTCATTGCCATTTTCATCAACCACTTTTACCCGGATTCCTGGTAGAGGGATGCCCACAGTACCGGGCCTTCGTTTACCATGACCGAGGGGGTTGACGCAGACCACAGGAGATGCCTCTGTAAGACCGTATCCCTCGATCAGGGGCACTTTAAAACGACGCTCAAAAGGGCTGGCTTTGACGGTTTTCACAGGGAGAGGCGCAGCGCCTGATACGCAGAGCCTGAGCCTTAGAAGCCATCTAAAATAAAAAGGCATCTTCGTTTTTGTAAGTATCGTATAAACTGTGGGGATTGCCACAAAGATGGTAATTCTATCTGTGATGCATCTTTTCATGATTCTCTGGAATGGCTTAATAGACGGTATCACTGTTATTGACGCATCCGAAATCATGGGAACAATCACACAGACAGTAAAAGCAAAAGAATGATACAAGGGTAAAAAGGCTATAAACCTATCTTTTGCCGTTATCCTGAAGGCGGAGATAATAGCAAGGCCATTTGATATAATATTTTTATGCGTGAGCATGGCCCCTTTGGGCCGCCCGGTGGTGCCGGAAGTATAGAGGATAACCGCAATATTATCGGGATCGACTGTGGCAGACCCCGAGAGATCTTCTCTTCCTCGTGACTGCGTAATCTTTTTTAGAGGAAGGAATTTGACTCTGTTAAGAGTATTTGATATCTTCTCAATCATAGATGTGAATTGAGAACTGTACAGGACTATGATCGTATCGGCATCATTCAGAATATACTCGATCTCTTCTTTATTCAGGAGGGTGTTTATCGGAACGGCCACCCCGTCTGCCCTCAAGACTCCAAAATAAGCGGCGATGAATTCGGGACAATTGTGTGAAAGGATCGCCACGCCCTCGCTCTTTTTGAGCCCTTCGGCTCTGAGGTTCAGGGCAGTGGAGGTCGCCATGGCACTAAAATCTCTATAGGTTATTTTCTTGCCCTCACAACGAATAAATGTCCTTTTAGGTATTCGGTGTGCCGTATCAGCCAGGACAGTGCTCAAATCTTTTTCATGACTGAGTGACTCCATATTCTTCCTCATAAAAATAAGTTGCCACATTGATGCCATTTTGACAACATTTTTTGTTTTATTGGCGCCAAATTGTCGCCCTTGCCACCCAATATTTCAGGAGCAGGTCGGCGAGATTGCGATCATGCGCAGAACGCCTCGGACCGCATGCGGGCCATGATTGCCAGATAAGACGGTTCGATTCTGCACTCGATTTCTCATCCACATTCAGGGCCGGTATTTTTCAGACGCGCTATGGGCCGGAGGCTGCGGGGTTAGGAGGATGCCGTTTGGGTAGGAATTTGGTTCCTGTTGGCTGCATGATTCATTTCCCACACCAGGTGCCCTATCTCAGAGCAGCTAGCCCTGAAGAGCAGCGATTTCAGCAGGATGTGTTGGCGAAAAACCGGTTTCTGAAAAAGTGTTATTGGTATCTCCTTAGCTGGAAAATTCCCCTATCTGTGGCCACTGTCATTGCCTCTTGGTGGCAGGATCTGGGGGCTCATGAAATGGCTGGGAAGGGGCAGGAATTCCCCAATGCGGTTATCCAAATGCCTTCTTCGAACTACGTGTATGTCAGGGAGCGAGATTCCTGTTCCCGAGTTGCTCTTTTACGTGTTCCGCCGACGTTGGGCTTAAGTAACCGAAAAGATTTGCACTTGGTGCTGCTATCGGCGTCTCTGCTTCTTTTATAAGGTTTAAAGCAACCGGATGTGAAGGCATCCGCCCCAAGCCCGTATACCGTTTCAGTAGGAAATGCCACGAGACTGCCCTTACGGATAATTTCAGCCGCTTTTTTTATTTCTTCCATCTCCCCGCACTACTTCCCGCTAAGCAAAAGTGTGAAGTGCCTAAAGTGATCTAAAGTGCCTAAAGCCCGCCCTGGTGCGACATGTATGCAACACAATGCAGCTGCCCAATATTTCAAGACTGGAGGCTTTTTGTTTCCAGCAGTTCAAAACAGGCCTGGGCCAGGGTTGAGGTCTTATGTCATTTTTTAAAATCGAGCGCGCTGAAAGCGCATTCCTTAACTTTAGGCACTTTAGGCACTTCAAACCCTGGCCCAGACCTGGCTTCTATAGTCCATAGACCGTTTGTGTGCATCGCGCCAGGGCGGGCTTTAGGCACTTTTTGGTTCCGGTTTATCCGGGTTAGGAATGACGTATTGCTCCTTGATTCTATCAA
>JAGMBW010000089.1 GCA_023129535.1 Desulfobacterales bacterium | reverse complement strand
CGGAACTTATGAGACGTGGCACTAGGGGTGCGCACATTGTATCATCAGTAGTTCAAAATGTTGACATATTGAATCGCCCATGATAAGATATAATTTATGAATGAACTTTTGCGCATATTGTCGGAATGGAACCTGTGGTGGGAAACCGGTAAAGTCTCTCCGGAACTTGCCGGGAAAAAAAGGCAATACACGGCGGAACTTGTATCCCTTGTCGAAGCACGGGAGGTAAAGGTTCTGACAGGGGTGCGGAGAAGCGGCAAATCAACCCTTTTTTATCAATTGATTGAATGGCTTTTGAAAGAAAAGCGGGTTGCCCCTCGACAGATCCTGCTGGTGAACTTTGAGGACGAAGGTCTGACACATTTTGCCCTGGATGAGATTTTCAATGCCTACCAGACACACCTGTTGCCGGAGGGCAAGATATACCTTTTTTTGGATGAGGTTCAAGAAAAGGCGGGATGGGAAAGATGGGTTCGAAAGCAGTATGACCTCAGACACACGATCAACTTTTTTGCAACCGGCTCATCGGCCAGCCTTCTTGGCGGGGAATATGCCACATTGCTCACGGGCCGAAATCTGACATCTACCATTTATCCCTTGAGCTTCAACGAACTCGTTTCCTTTTCAGGGATTCAGGTGGGCGATATTCGTCTAATTTCTCAGGATACGAGAAACCGGATACTCGGGCTGCTGATTGAATTCATGAGAGAAGGCGGTTTCCCTGAAATCGTGTTTCATAAACAGAACATGAAAAGACGCTTGTTGAATCAGTATTTTCACGACATCATATACAAAGATATAGTCAACCGGCATGGATGTCATCCCGCGAGGATAAGGGATTTGGCCAGCTATCTCATGACCAACATCTCCGCCCTTACAACACTTCGGGCGCTCCGTGGTACCTTTGGCTATGGATTAAACGTCATAGGTGAATATCTTGGCTACCTGGAAGATGCATTTTTGGTGTTTCAGTTGTATCTCTTTGATTATTCTATGAAAAAACAACTGGTGAATCCGCGCAAAGTCTATGGCATCGACAACGGTCTGAGAAACGCCGTGGCATTTAAGTTTTCACAGGACATGGGGCGGCTTATGGAAAATGTTGTCTTTATGGAGCTCAAACGCCGCAGTAGAGACATCTATTACTGGAAGGATAAGAGGGGAAGAGAGGTTGATTTTGTGGTTCGAAAAGGGTTGAAGATCGAGAGTGCCATCCAGGTATGCAGCGACCCGGAAGACAAAAAAACGAACAAAAGAGAAATGACTGCACTTGAAGCGGCCATGCGCGAGTTTGACCTCAAAGAGGCCGTTATTATTACCTTGAATGTAAAGAGCGAGTTTAAGGAACAAGGCCGAACCATCACCTTTATCCCGCTTTATGAATGGCTGTTGAGCTGAAGGGCATGGAATCTATTGAACCGCAAAAGCGAGCGCATTCCCTGTCCGCCTGTGGCCTCATTTTCGGAGCCCGGTTGAGATCTTTCCAGGTCTCATAGGGTGCCGGCAGCGATGTTGTACACGGTCTTGTTCTCGCATTCGGTCTTATTCCCATGGTCCTATTTTGTGCTGGAATCAGGCTTGTGCTCGTGCCAAACTTTAATATCTATGAGCTATGGCCTTTGTATTGACTTGACGTTTTCTACCCGTTTGAATGGCGGAAAATGTCGGAGATGATCTAAAGGGTTCAATACAGCAAACACCTCTCCGATGCAAGAAAGGAGAAGGAAGAAAATGGTGAAGTTCTCAAAAGTGTTAAGAATGATAGCGGTATTCTGCCTGATCCTGGTAATTCAGATGATGGAAGTTGCGAGTTGTCGTGCTGACCAATCCGGGATTCAAACCATTGAGAAACATGCAGCCGCGGCCTATGGTACTTTGGAAAAAATGGTCGAGGCAAAACCAGGTGGCCTCAGGACAGTGGTATTGCCATTTACTGGTTACCAAAAACCGGACACTGAATTCCTCACCGAATACAAAGACGATAGCAATTCGGATGAGAGGTATTTCGCAGATTGTCTCTTTGAGCGGTTGGTTATTTCAAAGAAGTTCAAAGTGTTTACACGAGACAAACTGGACAAGGCTTTGAAAGAGCTCAAGCTTCAAATGAAGGATATCTTCGATCCGGAAACGGCAAAGCGCGTTGGCAAGTTCATAGGCGCTGACCTTTTGTTCTTGATAGAGGGTTATATTGGTTCTGGGAGTGGTGGAGAGTTGTATTATAGTAATGGATATTATGGGAGCAAATATGTCGGAGCTTTTCGTGTCAAAGTTTTGGTGATAGATGTGGAAACAGCAGAAGTGAAGGGAGTGTGGAAAAAGTTCATCAGATATTAACTTTAGTACGTCCGGTGCGAACTAAGTTATTCGTAAACTTCTGAAGGCGTTGTGTGATAGAATCAACCAAGAAACTTGAAAAAACTTACCCCCTTGGATCGTCTCTTCAAAGTATGAGAAGCCTCGGAAAATTCTAACAGGCAACGGAAGCCCGACTGCTGCTGTTTAGCCCGACCGTGGCCTCCTCCCTGAGCCAGAGGCTATTTGAACCGGAGGGCGATCGGGCAAGAGCGCAAGCAGGCTGTTCGTGCTTTGTGCCTCTGCGGTAAATCAAAAAAGGCAAGAAATGAAAAACTTCGATGACACTCAAAAAGTTGCCACCCAACTCCTCGCCTCGGACAAGGTCAGGATTGAGCGCGATCGATTTGAAGAGATTCTGAAAGTCGAGGACCACACCAGTAACCTATTGGTTCTTTTATCAGATGTGGACGATTTCATTCGCTCGGTTGAAACCAATCCTATTTTTGAGGATGTCAGGGTCTTGATTTCTGACGTGGGTCTTGAGACAGCTGAAGGGCCTGAGCCAGATATTATCATTATATTTAAAAACGAACTTCCGGGTTCCGTAGCACGGTTGAACCTCAAATGGCATCAGGTAGCCGAGATTGCTTCATGGGATTGTGTTGATCAAATAGAGGAAATTACGACCTACAGCATCGATAAGGAAGAACCATGATGGGTCAGGACAAGATTGAGGCTTATCTGTTATCGGATACAAAAAAGGCTGCTTACGCATCCCTGCGCCTTTCATCCATCAAGAAGAGCCGCGCGTACCAGAGGAAAACCGTTGACCTTGCCAAAAGAGAAGAAGATCAGGTCGAAGTCGAAGAAAGAATTAGCCGTGAGTTTGAGGCCTCGCTCCAGAGATCAAGAGAACTGTTTCAAGGAGGTGAACTCTCAGCGGAGGCTTTCCTGGGCCAATACCGGGAAACAACCGATATCAGTCAATGGCCAGCTATTATCCTGGAGGTTGAGCAAGGGTATCCCCTAAAAAAGGCCGCAGATGAGCTGGAACGGAAAGGCTTTTATCTGGCAGATAATCTGTTTGAGCCGGACAGTGAAAAGTTTAACAAATTCAAATTATTCAATTTCCTCCATATCCATATCCCCCCTGATCATGCATTCCTTAGCCATATAGCTTCCCAGGATTTTTCAACCTATGTCTTTGATGCAGAGCGGGTTGTCTCTCTCCCAGCCCCTGTATTACCTGAAGATAATGAGCTCGTAGATGTGGCCATGGCTCACAATCGGGACATGATTTTTCCTGGCGATTCTTCTGAAATCCCATGGCCTGACAATTTGGGTCAGGATATAAGAATCGGTATCATTGATTCAGGTATCGACAGAAGGCACCCCGATTTTCAGGGCCGGATTGTCGCCTCCAGGGATTTTACTGAAGAAGCCAATGGTCTGGATACCAGTGGTTATGGAACCCACGTGGCCGGGATCGCCGCAGGAAGTGGCAAGGCTTCAAACGACAAGTTTGCGGGGGTTTCACCTTTTTCATCCCTGATTGATGCCAGGGTCTTTGATGCTGAAGGGGAAGGCACAACCCAGCGGATACTGGCCGGTATGAGGTGGGCCTTTGAACAGGGAGCAAATGTTATGAACCTTAGCTTCAAATCGGAGGGCAGCTTTACAGATGGGAAGTCGCTGCTTTGCCGTGCCTGTAATGTGCTTACTGAGAATGGGGTAGTGGTGTGCGTTTCGGCAGGAAATGAAGGGCCGTCTGAAGGAACGATTTCAGAGCCAGGTGATGCAAGGCAGGCCATTTGTGTAGGCGCGGTGAATCGTTTTAAGAGGCTTGCAGATTTCAGTAGCCGTGGTCCAACCGATGCCCCTGAGTACACCGGCATCAAACCTGATCTGGTTGCCCCAGGAGTTAATGTCATTGGTCCCAGGTCAAGTCAATGCCCGTTCACCCCAAATCCGAAGCACCCTCAATACACGGCCCTCAGCGGAACCTCCATGAGCGCCCCGATGGTAACAGGCGCCTGTGCACTTCTTGTCTCCTATGCCAGGTTTCTTGGTTCAAGGATAGGCCCACGCTACCTGAAAAAAATCCTGTTAGAAAGCGCTGATTCCCTTGGCTACGATGTGTATGAAGAGGGTCGTGGCCTGCTCAATGGGTCCAGGGCTTTTAGATTAACGAAAAAATATGTGATGTCTCTAAACGGAAAAAGGGATGTGACAAAGAAGGAGTATGTCTCAGATGCTCGAAAGATCGGCAAGTATGAGATCATCGAAAAGATAGGCGAAGGGGGATTTGGGGAGGTCTTCAAGTGTTTTGACCCGGACCTCCAGGTTTATCGGGCCGTCAAGGTTCCCTTTGACCAGAGTGATGAAGCCGGCAGGCAACTAAACGAGGCGAGACTTCAGGCTAAAGTCTCCCACCCGAACATAGTCCCGGTCCATTCGGTAGAAAAGATCGACGACAGATGGGTCATGTGTATGGATTACGCAGAAGGCGGTAGTCTTCGTGACAGGCTCAAGAATGGCAAACTGATTCCTGTTGATGATGCCGTGAACTGGGCCTCACAAATTGCCGCGGCCCTGCGGGAGGCACACGCCAAGGATGTCCTCCACCACGACATTAAACCTGAAAACATCCTATTTACAAAAGATGGGACGTGCAAGGTTACCGATTTTGGTATTGCCAGGCTTATACGAACATCAAGAAGGCAGATGTCTAAGGTCCTGGGCACGGCGGCCTACATGGCCCCGGAGCAGTTGGAAGGTACAGCAGATCTGCGTTCAGACATCTGGTCCCTTGGCGTCATTCTTTACGAGATGCTCACAGGATGCCCATGTTTTGAAGGGAAGAGTGAGCCTGAGATTGTCAAAAAGATCGTCATGGAGAGGCCCCGGCCTATCCGTGAACTGAACCCGTCTATCCCGGAGATCCTGGGAAATATCGTCATGCGTATGTTGGAAAAGGACCCCGAGGATCGCCACCAGGGTATGCAGGATGTGTTGAAAGATCTGGACGCTTTTCGAATGGGGATGTGGGTTGAAAAACGCCGCCCCCTTCGCTGGGTTATTCCTTTGTGCGTGGCATTTATTCTAACTGTAGGCGGTGTGGTCTATGCGAGCTACACGGGGCTCTTTGAATTTGTTGAATTTCCGTTTACACAGGATACTTCTGAGGCTGTCCCAGCAGCACAGATCCCTGAAGATGTAAAGTCGCTTTCTTTTGATAAGCAGTTGGACTCATCAAGCGGTTTTATTGAGAAAGGTCAATTCCCTTTGGCGTATCACATCCTTGGCCATATTTCAGAAAATGCCGAAGACGCAAAACTACAGGGCAGGGCAAGGTATATCAGAGCATCTCTTGCACTTCAGCACATGAACCTTCCCGACCTGGCTCTGGCCGAGTACAAGTCATTGATTCAAGAATATCCTGACAGTCGGTTTGTGGGCAACGCACATTATTTTCTTGGATGGATCTATTATGAAAAGAAAAACAACCTAAAGAAAGCCATCACGCATCTTACCACGATGATAGAACGCTACCCAGAGAGTTCGGAGGTGCAAACGGCTGAGTTTTTGGTCCAGGACGCGGCCAAACGCCTGGCAAAGGAGGGACCGAGCGTGGGACTTGTGGTCAAATCGTCTATTGGCCGATTTCTTCCGAACAATTTCATCTCTTTGATACTTAGCCTGTTCGGTTTTGTTCCGTTTCTTTCCGGTCCCATTGCCTGGATATTGACCCAGTACCACAAGCCAAAGGTGGACACAGCCGGGGGCGTCTCATCAAAGCACCTCTTCAAAAAAGTTATGCAAACGCCAGGGCTGAAAACACTTATCATCATTGTCATCATCTCCCAGATTATCTCATTTGCCGTAACACAGCATAAGAGCAAGCAGGATTTTGAGAACATGGTGAAAGCCGTGAGGCAGAGTGGGGTCGTGGTACAAGTGTCAGAGTAAGCTATGGGATTGCGGATTGCGGAATTCGGATTGTGGATTGTGGATTTGACCAAAGGGGATTGAAAATGAAGCAAGATGATTCATTTCAAAAAAGAAAACCTCTGCGTTCTCCCGCCGGGGCAGAGCCCCCTCTGGGGCGGAGCCTGCGTCTCTGCGGTGTGGTATTACGATTATGTTTCGCTGTGCTGTTCTTGCTTGCCATGTTCGCGGGTTGTGCCGGTCTAGGGAAATTCCAAAGACCCGAGGCAGACAAAAAATACAGGGTAAAAGACTTCACCGTATCGGAGCAACTCAAAGCCAGCCCTCCCCAAACCATTGCAATTCTTCCTTTTGAAAATCTTACCGACAAAAAAGAAGCCTTTGAAATCGTTCGGAAGACCTTCTATAACCAGTTCAGCTTTAAGACCTTCCATGATGTTGAACTACACAGAATCGATACCGTTCTTGCAAGCAAGGACCTTTTGTCCAGACAAAAATACCTCGATGTGAACCCGTCAGAGCTTGGCCGGCTTTTGAATGCCGATGCCTTGATCTACGGGAAAATAACCACCTTTGATCGTCTGATGATGGGTGTTTACTCTGAGGTCACGATTAGTGCCTCGCTCAAAATGCTCGATTGCGCCAGTGGCGAGGTCCTATGGAAGGCTTGCCACTCTGCCAAGCACCGCGGGGGAGGTCCGCCAACGAGCATTTTTTCCATCATCCCGAACGTGATCTTTGCGACATTGAACATAAGAGATATTGAACTTCTCAGGGTCGCAGATGACCTGTCCAGAGATCTGGTGGAGACCATTCCGGCTCCTGCTGTTTCGGATGTGCTCAAGGCCCCTCAGATCAAGCTCGTGGCCCATGATTCGGGCAACCGGCCAAGGAAGGCGGGGGACACCATCGATGTTGTCCTGATCGGAGAGCCCGGGCATATCGCAACCTTTGACATAGCCGGGTTTAAGCAGGGCATCCCGATGCATGAAGGCCCTGAGGGGAGCTATAATGGTATATACAAGGTTTTTCCGGGCGAAAACATACAAGAGGCGCTCGTGATTGGGCGTCTGACCGACGGGAAAGGTAACACCTCTGAATGGATTGACCCTCTCGGGATCCTCACCATTGATACAACACCGCCTGAAGTCCCAGAGGAATTGAACGCCCAGGGGAGGGATACCTTTATCAACCTCACATGGCTGGGTGTGGATGGCCCGGACCTTGCTGGCTACAATATATATCGAAGCGAAAGCCCACTCACCAGCTTCAAGACCGTCAAGAATGTCGAATTAAGTCAATATACTGCTACAAGTCTAAGGAACTTTACGCCTTACTATTACAAGGTCTCGGCCGTTGATCAGGCCGGAAACGAAAGTCCGCTCTCAGATTATGTAACAGCAATTCCCGTCAAGCCCGGCCCAACTGAAGTCTCAGGCACCATTGGGGTGGATACGATCTGGTACATGGGGGCAAGCCCCTATGTTGTCACAGACACGGTTACGGTCCTGAACGGCTCAACCTTGAAGATTGAACCCGGCACGGTGATCCAGTCAAGTGGGTCCGGGATTGTGATACAGGGCCGTTTGATAGCCAAAGGGGAACCGAACAACTGTATTCAATTTAAGGCCAGCGATACCGCTCCCGACAGACGATGGGAAGGGATCAAGTTTGACAATACCAATGACAGCGAAAGCAGTATCAATTATTCCAAGATCAAGGATGCGGAGATTGGGGTGGAGGCAATCACTTCGTCTCCTGATATTTCGCACAATATGATGCTGGAAAATGGCGATGGGCTGATGTTCAGGGAATTCTGTGAAAGCACCGTCCAACATAATATGATTAAACAGAACCAGGGATGTGGCATCCGGTGTGTCAACTCTGCCGTTAAGGTGCAATACAATACAATCACAGAAAACGCCGCAGAAGGGGTTTTGTGTACGTCGGCGATGCCTCTAATTACTGAAAACAACATTTACGGCAATGAGGGGCAAAATCTGAGTGTGAAAAATACAGGGGACAATATTGTCAATGCTATCAATAACTGGTGGGGTGGGACCGCACTTGAAAAGGTTGTTTCCGGGATATCCGGCCCTGTGTACTATGCCGAGGTCTTGAATGCCCCATACCCTGAAGGAAAAAGCATAACGCTTGAAAAACCCGTTGAGCCGGAAAAACCTAAAGAGGCTTCTGCGCCACAGCCTCCCGCAATAGAAGACACAGCCACCCTGACTGAGCTGGGCGACAGGTATTTGGAGGAAAACAGGCTGCACGACGCCCTTGCTGTCTTCAAGAAACTCCTTACCCTGGAGAGTGAGAACGACTCTGCTCATTTCAAGGCGGGATTGATCCATTATCAGATGGGGGAGATAGAGGCCGCGGTGCAGGAGATGCAAAAAGCGGCTGCCCTGAATCCAGAGCACACAGGTTACCGCTACAATTTGGGTCTGGTATTGTCCGAGGCCGGACGCATGGAAGAGGCCGTTTCAGAATGGAAAAAGGTCCTGGAGGTGGAGCCAGCCAATGAAAATGCGAAAATGTTAGTAGAGATGTATTCCAAATAGGTGCTGAATATACCCTTTCGTGCCCCATCCATCGTGGCGGGTCGGACTGGTCCTGGGTAAGCGTTGTCGTATTTATGAATTGACATTTTGACCATGATTTTGTATGGGAATCAGGCGGTTTGCCTATCATTTTTCCCGACCTTTTTATCCTGCTAACGCAAGTGAAAGGCGGAGGATGACGTTATGCCCCAGCCTTATATTTTGTATGCTTTTCTGCAATTTATTTTCTGCCACTTCGTCCCTATCCACAAAAGCTTTTTTAGCCAGAGTTCTGACAAACGCGAAACAAAAGGAGGTAGCCAATGAGCACTGCAAGCACCATGAGGCATTTGTTGTTATGCATAATCTGGGTGTCAGGGGCGATTATCTTTGTGAGCTGTGCCGCAAAGGGAATAAAGCCCGTATCGCCCATGGATACGCCGGAGCATCACAATCTGGTTGGAATGAATCTTTTTGAAAAAGGCGAATTTCAGAAAGCACTTACAGAATTTGAGCGGGCAAAGGATTTGGCCCCGAAATACGCCCCTGCGTATGTTGGCATTGGGCTCACAATGGCGGAATTGAATCAGTTTGATGACGCCTTTTCAGCCATGAAAAAGGCCAAGAAACTGGCATCGTCCAAACCTGATAAGGTCTTGACCTATTCCGGCATGATTCGGCTGTATACAAAATGGCAGGGGAAGGGCTGGCTGGAAAAGGCCGAAGGGAGCTTTTCAAAGGGCAAATCGGTGGACAAAGATGACCCGGCACCTCACTACTATATGGCTGTCGCATATAGAACGGCTGACGAGTACGAAAAGTCGGCAGAGAATTTCAAGAAAGTCATAGACCTAAACAAAGGTTATGTTGACCAGGCTGATATGGGGTGGGAAGCGGTTCAAAGAATACAAAGGGCCATGCCTGGAACGAGGGTCGGGAAAAAGATAGCCGGGTTGGACAAGATTACGCGGTCTGATGTGGCGGCTTTGTTTATCGAAGAATTAGAGCTGGATAAGTTGTTCAAGAAAAGGGGTGTGCCAGCGAAAAAGCGTGTGAAGGAAGAGATTCAGCCGCTTACGGATTACCAGAACCACGTGTTGCGGGCGGACATCGAGGCCATCATTGGAATTGGGATAAGGGGGCTGGAGCCTATGGGGAATAGGTTTGCGCCGGAGAAGGAGATTACCCGCGCCAATTTTGCGGTCATGATCGAAGACATCCTGGTAAAGATAACCGGAGAGAAAGATGTGCCCGTCAAGTATATCGGTGCGAAGTCTCCGTTCAAGGACGTGGGCTCTTCCCATTACACCTTCAACGCCGTTATGACATGTACCACCAGAGGCATCATGAAAGCGGATTTGAATGGCCATTTCAAAGGAGAAAAGTCTGTTTCAGGAGCAGATGCCCTGTTGATTTTAAGACGGCTGAAGGAGGCTCTGGAGCGCTGACAAGAAATGTGAGTGATGCACCATACAACTCTCGAGTTGGCTAATTCGAGGATATCATGATCAAAGCAACGAGGAGGAGATTGCCATGAAAAGAATGAAGCAGAAATTGTTGATAACTGTGGTTGTGATGGTGGCAACTGCCACATGGTTTTCCACTGCTTCGTCGCAGTGTGACACTCCTGATTGGGTCAAGCAGCAACGTGGCTCGGCGGTCGGACCAGATGTTCTGGTGGACCGGATTCACACAGCAAACACTACTGTCCTGATCAACTGGCGGCATGGTTACATAGAGGCAGAAGGTAGGGCTACAGCTAACCCGGCAGAATACGAAACGATAGCCCAATGTAAGCTGATGGCGGAAAGAAGTGCTGTGACCACCGCGCGTGAGGCTCTGGCAATGCAGGTGAAAGGGATAACGATTGCTGCTGGTAATAACGTCGAAAATATGAGCGCCAAAGGCCACATATCTTGGGACAGATTGGAACCAACGGTGATGAAAGGCGTTCTCATTGTTGAGCCCGGGCATATTGTCGGCTACGAAGCTGATAACTCGCCGGTTGCTGCGGCGAGGGTTGGTTATCTTATTAATGGCCCTAATAGTCTTGCCAACTATCTCTTTGATGCAGTTAAAAAGCATCATAGTGGAGCACCTTTTTCACCTCCAGTCGCGCCAGAGCCTTTGGCGACGCCAATCGCTGAAAAGGTCACCGGCCTGATAGTAGACGCTTCGGGTTTGGGAGGGCGTCCTTGCATGTCTCCCAGGATTATTGTCGAGGGGATCGGAAAGATACTATACGGGCCTGCGCATGTAAGTAGAGAGGAAGCTATTATCAATGGGTTCGTCAGCTATGCGAACAGCTTGGCTAATGCTATGAATTTGGACAGGGCGGGGACCAAACCTCTCGTTGTAAAAGCCGTGAAAGTCCAGAACCAAAATGATTATGTCATTGCCAAGACTGACTCCACCAGAATATTCGCCGCCGATGTTAAGGACAACTTTCTGAGAGAAGGCCGCGTGGTCATAGTGCTAAATTGAAAGGACCTACTTCTCCGACAATGGGCAGATTCATATGAAAACCGTACTGAAGATATTATCTCTCGCGATGGTACTGGCGGTTGGTATTTTACTATGGAGAGGACACCTTTTTGTCCGTTCTGCCGAGAATACAGCGGGAGACGTTCCTTATGCACGTGATAAGGCCATCGTAGCCAAGAAAACAGCGGAAGACCCCGCCTCGCAGGAGATCTGCACATACGAAGCTGAGGGATCTCCAGCGGCTTTGCCACCATTTATGGACATTCCTGATACGCGTGACAAGGCCATCATAGCCCAGAACACGTCGGGAGATGTTCCGTCCAGCGAGGAAATTTGTATAGAGGAAGCTGAGGGGGCAGCGACGATCTTGCCGCCTTTCATGGACATCCCCAACGCCCGAGAGAAGGCCATCATAGCTGCTGAGATGGAGGCCCTTATGCAGTGCGGCCACGTGATTGAGGGTGGGTCCTTTGTTGAAAACATGATGGGCCTCGAGCATTGGGTACGCATCAAAACCTTTGGCATGGTGGAGGATCGACTGGTACTCTCTGAAAGGCAGAATGACGGTATATACCGGGTCAGAATATGCGCGAAAGTAAAGCTTGGCCAGGCAGCCGCAGAAAGCCAGAGGGAGCTTCTCAGCCGACAAACCCTGCTCATGCTGGCCGAGGGAAGGTGCGCTCAACTTGCGGAGGATGAACTAAAGCAGATGCTCACGACCGGGGGTTATTTCCTTTATGATACCGACTTCATTAGAGCGAATGTGGGAAGTGGGATCTGGACGGCCCTGCGCTCCGGAAGAATGCCGCCACAAGGGGAGACGAATGAGTTGTCTCCCGTTGATTTCTTGATCACGATTAGGGGAGCCATGCGTTTCTCACAAAAGAACGATGAAATTAAATCGTATAGGGCCGAGGGGAATATTACACTAACTCAGCTTTCGCGGAACAGGTTGATGATAGCCAGGAGTATGTCAGCCTTAGTATTTGGCCTTGATGAAGATCAGGCACGCGAGAGCCGCGGGCCAAACGGCTACTATGCCAGGATTCTCGAACCTCTAATTGCCGACTTTACGGAGGCTCTCAGGGTCCAAATGGGCCAGAGAAGGAGGGAAATACGGATTCAAGTGAACAATTTGCCAGATAGGGCCGCGTTCATGAGGTTCATAAATCGAGCAAGGGCTGTCAGATGGGTGGAAGATTTTCGGAATGAGCATTTTGTGAACGGAACAGGTTCCTTCAGTGTGACCTATCTGGAAAAGCTTATCTGGCTGGTTGCTTCTCTGGACAACCGGACCACCTTCAGGGCGACATCCTGGCGAGAAGGTTTGATCGTCTTTGAATATCGCCAATGACAACTAACATTTAATAGAGAGGTGGTAATTGTGAGGGTGAGACGTGGAATCAGAGTCTTTGCAATGCTTCTGGGCCTTTTGTGGGCATCGGTGGCATTGAGGGCTTTTTGGGACCGTGGCTATTGCCATGCACAATTGGAACAGGACTCGATTTGGCAGGAATTCACGAGAGGACAGGACGAAAGATTTCAGCAGTTAGGAATGACAATCGACGACGAATGGGATGAGATCATACGACAACAGCAGGAGGCGTGGCTGAAATTCAAGGAGGAAGTTCAAAGAAAGTGGGATGCATTTGTCGATTCTACCAAGAAGTCCTGGGTTGACTATGGAAAAGATCTGGATGCCCGGAGCGAGGTCAACTTTGAGAAAGGAACCATCGAGATTGAGGCGATTGTCCCGGCGAAAAGCGTTAGGCTAAAGGAGGAGGGAACAAAAAAGATTGTCAAGCAGGTAAGAAAGATATTTTCGAGTGACAACCCTGCGAAATTAGAAGTCCTAAAGGACCAGGTCAAAAACAAGAAGGGGGAAATCGTCTCGTCAAATAATGTAGAAGACTACATTAAAGAGGAAATTGTCCCACAGATAGAGATTGAAGAGGAAGTCTACAAAGCCAAAGACGGCGTCGAGCGGATAAAGATAAAAGCAAGGATCAACCTTGTTCCTCAACACATAAGAATTCGGGCTGAAAAATACCTGAAGCCGGTCAATGAACAAAGCTTGAGATTTCAGATAGAGCCTCAATTGATCCTGGCCATCATCCACACAGAATCCTATTTCAATCCATTGGCAAAATCCTCATGCGGTGCGCTTGGCCTGATGCAGTTGATACCCAGATACGGAGCCCGCGATGCATACCACTTTGTTTACAAAAAAGACAAAGTCCTTCCACCAGCATACCTCTACAATCCGGAAAATAATATTCAGTTAGGCACTGCCTATGTATATTTACTGAGAAACAAACATTTTGGGCATGTGAACGACGCTTCAAAAAATCGTTATGTCACAATTTGTGCCTATAATTGGGGGCCAACAGCAGTAAACAGAAAAATCCTAAACCGCCATAATATTGACCACATGAACAGTCAGCAGCTTTATGCCCTGTTGAGACAAAAAACCCCACAGGAGACCAGGGATTATCTGAAAAAGGTGACTGAAAGGATAAAGATCTATGATAATTTCTATTAGATGGTTCTGCCCTTCACCGCTTTAGAAGGAGCCTGCTCGCACTGACAAAAACTGGACAAACTGGAGGCTTTGGAAACGAACACATCTCTTTCAACAGGAGGATAGAATCGTGCATTGCATCAGGATAGCGAAAATGATGTCATTCTGTTTAATCATAGTAATTCAGACAATAGCAACGGCGCCGTGCTATGCAGATCAAAAAGGCCTTGCCATTATCCAAACATATGCATCTGAGGCATATACTACTTTGGAAAAAATGGTCGAAGAAAGAGGGTTTCAGGACAGTGGTTCTTCCGTTTAGTGGATACCAAAGCGTCACAGTTGCACAGATGAACAAATATGACGGTTCTGCTAACTCGGACGAGAGGTATTTTGAGGACTGTTTTTTTGAACAGTTGGTCATATCCAAGAATTTCAAGGTATTTACCAGAAATAAACTGGACAAGGCCCTTAAAGAAATGAAACTTCAGATGACAGATCTCTTCGACCCTGACACAGCCAAGAGGGTTGGAAAGTTTATCGGCGCTGACCTCATAGTGTTGATAGAGGGCTATATTGGTAAGTGGCAGAGCGGGTTTGTTGCTCCAGGCCCACATCATGAAATGTGTGCAGGTGACGGATCTTTCCGCGTCAAGGTTTTGGCAATTGATGTAGAAACAGCAGAAGTCAGGGGCGTCTGGAAAAAGTTTGTAAAAAACCCAAAGTAACTGCAATGAGTAGTGCCAGGTTCCGGGCCTATGATGCGACTGCGACTTCAGTGACGCCGTGATGATTCAGGTAAGCTATCCTGAAAAATTTGCTGTTTGGAACAGGGTTCGATGACATGTATGTACGAAACAGAAAATTGCAACAAGCTTAGCGGTATGGGGTTCAGATGCACAGGCGATTAATGCCAGGCAACAGTCGTGCCTTCTTGTAGGTAATCTACGGGCAGACCAAGGTTAAGGAGGTGGTACCAGAACAGGCGAAACGTGTTTGGTTCGGTGGAAGAGTGTTTTTTTGGGGGGTAAGGAGGTTGTTATGAAAAAAGGAAAGGTTGTTTGCTATTTTGTTTGTGCCATTAGCGTTTTCTTTTGTCTCAGTGGGTTACTAACATCATGCTCAAAAAGTGATTCAGACAGTGCTGCGCTGCACAGGACACAAACGATGGATCAAGTGAAAGATTTAAACGGACAATCTACGAGGATGGATGAGGGGACATTACAGGCTCCTGATGGTCACCGGGGGGTTGATGGTTTGGATGGTAAGAGGGTTAGAGGTGATAAAGGTTCAGGGCATGATGCGGAAGCCGAGGGAGTGGATGGCTTGAGAGTACGATAGACAAGCATTTCAGGGGGTAGAGATGAATCTGTGTCTCGGTGATAGCCGAATACGCAGAATTTTTGCTTGTGCTCTGATGTTGTGTGCAATCTTGATTTGTGACACTGGCTTTTCACAGGATAGGTGGGCAGGCATTAGAAATGAAATTGCAAGAATAGTGCAAAAGATTCCCATAGAAGAAAGATCCGGTGTCGCCGTACTGGAACTCAAGGTTGAGGAAGAAGAACTACAGGGACGTCTCGGAAAACCTGTCACCGATGAGATTGTAAGGTGCCTCTGTATGGACCACAATTTCAAGCTTTTGGAGCGAGGGCCTTTATACTTGAACGCAATAAAAGACGAAATTAAGATCGGGTTTTCTGATCTGATGGATCAAAATACAGTAGCACAGGTTGGAAAATGGGCAGGGGCTAAGTCTATTGTGGCAGGAACGATCATCTTGGAAGATGACCTGATTAGGGTTCACTTTAGAATGATCAGGGTTGAAAATGCGGAGATAATGGGCGTTGCTTCATGCGAACTGGCGAAGAAGGATTTTGGCGATTTCATTCCCTACAAGGCCTTGCCGCCTCCTGTGTCGGGTTGCGAGAGCGGATTTCCATCTCCAAAAAGGGTCGATTAGTACGGTGGAAAAGCGACTTCTTTGGTCTATGTTCTGCATTGTTGCCCTGATTTTCTTCGTTCAAGCCCTGGGATGCGGGCCCTCAACTCGTGTCATTAGAGTTATTGAGAAGCCGCCTCATGTCGAACCCCATGAAAGAAAAAAACCGCAAGCAATAGATATCATGATCAGAGTAAAGAACTGGAGCATTATACAAAACCGGGTACTCAATTATGATTCTAGGCTGGGAAAGATTCGTTTTGCCGGGCGTTATGCCTACCATGAAGACTTAGTCTTTAAATTCAAATCGGACAAATACCCTGATTGCTACTGGCTGGCAAAAATTCCTTCGGCAAAGGAAGGAAAATATGAAATCAGGGGCATCCCTTATTTTGAGGACGACAGTCCGAATATTGTACGTCTAGAAGAACCTCCAAAGAGATTCGAGATGGTTCTAAGAATCAAAGACGGATGCATCAATAGCCACTTCATTAAAGATTACAATCCCAGGTGGGGAAAATTCCAATTGCTGAGATTCAAGCCTCCGATTCTCTATCTGAGGAATGCCTGGTATCCGGGGCGAGAGTGGGCTGCCAGATTGCCCACAGAAGACGGCACCTGGACAATCTATCCCACCCTGATCAATTAGAAAGGGGATAAGATATGCCCAATAAGACTCAGTGGCCCTTGACGAAAAGAGAATTCTGGATTGCGGCTTTTGTCATGGCCCTTTCAGCCTGCATTCCACCAAAACAAATCATTTTACCTGAACCAACACGAGAAGAATTCTCCGGTTCCGAAGAAGGTACCGACCAAAAGCGTGAGCCCTCGAAAAAGCTGGCAAAACTTGCCCTCGTTGAGAGGCCTAAACCAGGGAGGGTTCGAATTGTTGATGACATGATGGGAAAAATTCATATCCAGTTCTCGAAAGGTGTGACGGCAAAGAACACGGCATCCATTGTCAGAAATTGCATCTCCTTTCTAGTGGAGGAATTTGGACCGCCCATATATCAAGGAAAGGTGACTCTCCTCATAACGAATAATCCAGCAGATAACGGCAAGATGGTATGGAAAGACAGTAGTCAGTGGCTAAGAAGGATAACCCTAAATGATTTCAATTTACATCCAACCCAACGACATGTGTTGGTACATGAACTTTTCCATGCGTTTTACCAAAGCAGGCAATTTATAAAAGTGAATCCCGAATTTATTACCGAAGGGTTAGCTGTGTATGCAGAATATAAATACAAGTACAGGGGAAAGAATAACAGGCAGATCTTGAAAATATTGCGTGAGCGAACCAACAATTTAAGAGCTTATGCTGATCAACAGGGCATCGATTTTGATCGCCCCTTCCAGTCTTACGGCCAGGGTACGATTGATTATATGTATTTTCTCAGTGGCCGGGTTTTTTTTCGCCAGAATCCCAAGACAATAAAGAAGAAAATCAGAAAAATTCTCACAAGCTCCCATAGAACTCATGAGAGGTTACCGTTTGACATCCTAATTGGCGAGTATGCCCTGGCCAGAAATGAAGACTTTTTGAAAAAACCATCGCAAGAAACGCTTACATTACCCGAGCCAGTAGCGGTGGGTACTGACACTGGGGAGTCTTCAAGGAAAGAGGCAGTACGCCGCCCCAGTGGGACCAAACAAGCAAGTATTACATCGCCAGAGTCAGACACAAAGTTTTATGTGCAAGTAGAGTCGTCACATGTATTGAAGTATGCTCAAGAGACTGTCAAGACGCTTGAAAGGAAGGGATACGCAGCAGAATACAAGAAACTGGGGACATGGTTCAAAGTTTTCGTTGGGCCTTATAGTAACAGAAGTACAGCAGAGAAAATAAAGGACCAACTGGAAACAGAGAAAAGATACAAAGACAAGGGAATTCGAGTAAGAGAATTCTAGCCAGGCCTAATTCTAGGTGTTCCGTAAACCTGGGTTTGGTTGCATTCCTGCTGATGGCGTTGAATGCTAATTTAGGCCTGCGGTCTTTGATTAAATTTTTCGTATGTGGAAGTTCGGCCCAAAAAGGACGAAGAAGATGAAAACGCGCGTTTCTGTTCTTGCCGTTACACTACTGGTGGCCAGTCTTGCCACCGCAGCGTATGGAGATGAAGAGAAGAAGAACCCGTGCCCAGCGGTTTCGAGCTTTCCGTTGCTCGATCAAGTCTTGGGGAAAGACGCAATCAAGATCGGTGATTCGCTCCTTGCCCTTAATGCTCGTTTGAGCAAGATCGGTACAAAGGAGGTCAAAGGCGACGACGTTGGGTATATATTGAAGCCCAAAGGAGTGCTGTCCTTCGACGTTCACAGTGTGAAGTTCGATTTCCACTCCGGCCGACTCAAGCGAGTGAAGATCATATACCAAGTAGCACCCGCTGGCACGAAGAAGAAGTCCGAACTGGACGCTACGATCGACGAACTCCTTGGCAAGATCGACGGTCACATCAAAGGCCCCGAGGGCAGGTTGCTCAAAGCTTGGAAGAAAGGCACGGTCCTCATAGCGCTCGATTACAACGACGTAATCATGTGGTACATGATCGAGATCTTCGATCAGGGCAAGTGATGCTCCAAACATGAGAGAGGCCGAACAATCGCATGGAGAGCGACGAGGTATGGCGCGCGGGCGCGCCATACCTCACGCCTCATGCGTGACGATCGATGATGCTTTGGAGGTAAAGATTGTGACGCACACAAGGGCTCGAAAATATTGGCTGCGCTATTTCGTTATGATAGTCTGCTTTATCTTTGCTGCGGTTGGTTGGCAGCAGACGATTATTCCAGCTCAACGCTCGCCCATAGAAGATATTGCTGCCGAGCTGGTGCAGAGACTCATGGAAAAATCTCCCGAGGTTTTTGAGGTGGCTAGGAGAGAAGCAAGGAAAGTAAGAATTGGTATTCCGCTTTTCGAATGTTGCGATCCGGGTCTCGCACAAGCGTACACAAATAAGCTCGGCATAGCTCTGATTAAGCATAAACCTAAGCATGAAGTTAAGCATGAAGGGCATAAAGTTAGGCATGAAGAGGTCGTATTGGTTGAGCGTGAAAAGCTTGATAAAATCATAGCGGAACTAAGGCTCTCATTCAGAGATTTGTACGATCGCGAAAAAGCAAAGGAAGTGGGGCGTAAAGCGGGACGCTCTTAAAAAACTAAGAAAGTCAATCAACGATTTGGAACTGGCCCGGCCCTTTGGCTTATTATGAGCCATCAAGTCGGTAATCCAGGCCCGCCCTGGCGCTCATGCTCACTATAGCCTACAAGCTGATAAATCCAGGTCTGGGCCAGGGTCTGGCCCAGAGAATAATGGAATGTTGGAATGGTTTGGTTGTTTGGGGTCCGACCTAGCTAACATATTGATATTCCGAAAGAAGGCCTGAAAAAAGAGCTCATTTTTGACCCCCAGTTGAATAACTCAACGGGGTAAACTCCAGTTAAACAAAGGCAAAAACTGTTGAACGGGGTGAACCTAGAACAGCATTTTTGACCCCTGAATCGTTGCTCTAAGCCAGGTGGGGGAGGGGTTGCAGCCTGTCCAGGAAAGGGGCATCAAAAGGTACGGTATGCTATAGTATTTCGGATTTTAGATTTCGAATTGCGGATTTGTCCCAACCCGTGTAACTAACGTTAAAGGCATGATGGAAAAGAAGAAGGTGGTCCACCTGGTTCCCCTGAAATTCTTGGCTGAAGAAAAGTATCTGGATTTCAAGAAAAAGTAGGAGAAGTTTGGGATCAAGGTGGTGGTCAGCCTCCTCCCGAGACACATCAGTGACGCCCTCTATTCGAGATTCAACTCTGCAAAAACCCCCTTATCCGGGCCAGATACTCCCTTATTGGTCGAGTTCTTCCGGTCTCCCAGTTGGTTATTCTTGACACACACCCAGAATCTCAGCGAGATCCCTCTGGTAAGGTAAGGCTTCATGTTCATTCTTTTTTTCCTGATCTAATCACCTACTGATTTGCACATATTGACCCCAAGTTAAAATCCTGATAATCTGTGTTCACCTGTGTCCAAAATGAAAATTCCCATACATTGGAGCTGGTAAGATGAGCAGAGAACAAAACGATCCTGTCAGAGTACCTGACAGGGCAGACTATGACAGTCCCTGGAAGAAGGCCCTATAGCATTTCGGATTTTGGAATGCGGATTTCGGATTTGAGTTGGAGATTATTTCGATTTTTTCTTGACAAGGAACTGCAACAGGTGGCCAGGGAGGCGGCTCTTGGTCGCAGCCTCCGGTCCTTAGGGCCTATGCAGCGGGGGGATACGTCCGGTGCTAGCCCCGAATTTTAGGAGGTGATCTCATGTACGACCAGATTTCAATTGATCCAAGGGTTTGCCATGGGCAAGCTTGTATTAAGGGGACCCGTATTCCTGTTCATCAGATAGTCCGTATGCTGGCCAATGGAGACACAATTGAGGAACTCATGGAAGAGTACCCTTCGCTTGAACGCGAAGATATTCTTGCTTGTCTTGACTATGTGGCGTCGCTGGCTGAAGAGCAGATTACCCCGATTGAGGCATTGGCCGGCGCGATATGAAGATCTTGGTGGACGAAAACGTACCTTTCATGACCGTTCGCGCGCTACGTGAGATGAGCCATGATGTGATAGACATTCGCGGCACAACGGAGGAGGGCAGCACTGATGAGGTTCTCTGGCAGATGGTTCAGAAACAAGGACGATTATTAATCACGACAGACAAGGGATTCACGCAACACCGGGAGGAATCTCATTATGGCATCCTGATTGTGCGTCTTAGACAGCCTAATCGATACAAGATTCATCATCGAGTCATGAAGCAATGAGTCGGTTTGAGGCAGAGAAATGGCGTGGTTTGCTTGTTGTGATGCGGGACGTGGTTCAGAGTGTCTGGCGAGCTGGTGAGAGCAGGTAATCACAGAGGGAAAGAAGATGGAATACATTACCAGTGTGGAAAGAATAGGAATGGAAAAGGAGGCCTTAAGGTTTTTTTCCCGTCAAATTGCCAGACGATTTCAGGTAAGCTCTGATTCTGTTCAGCCCTTTTTTACCGGACTGACCACCGAGCAACTTGAAGAACTGGGGGAACGGTTCATCGAGGCCGAGAACCTGGACCAAATCCGCAAATGGGCGGATGAACTTCGGCAGAGGCAATAATCTATACGATTTCGGATTTTAGATTTCGGATTTCGGATTTGCGTTGCACATCATTTCGGTGCAAATCAAACAGGTTATAAGAGTTGTTCATTCGAAAAATCTGAAATTATTTGTTTGAAGATCTATATGAAGCTGGAGGGACATAGCTTGAAGGTCAAGGGCTCCGGATAGTAGGGGGCCGGGAAGGGACGTTTGCGCCGCGATTCAAGATAATTGCTTGACTTGCTTAGGGATAACTGGTAACCTTAAATAAGGTAGAGTAACGTAAGTACTTGATATTTCTGCATTCGCAACGTACAGGTCAGGGGTTTGAGGTAATGACTCGAAAAAAGGCAAATAAGCGTTCCGCCAAGGTGATACGCGCCACCAAGGAAACGGACGTTAAACTCGAATTGACCATCGAGGGGAAGGGCAAATCCGCCGTTGCAACAGGCGTCCCATTCATAGACCACATGCTCACCTTGATGGCTACCCACGGGTTGTTTGATCTCATATTGCATGCAAAGGGAGATATTGAGATAGACGATCATCACACGGTGGAAGACGTCGGAATCGTGCTGGGCCAAGCCTTTAACAAGGCGTTGGGGGATCGAAAGGGAATTAAACGGTACGGCAGGGGCCTGGTTCCGATGGACGAGGCTTTGGCCTCTGTGGTAATTGATTTTTCGAACAGGCCCTTACTTGTCTATCATGTTAAGCTCAAATGTGCCACCACCGGACGTTTTGACGCACAACTCATTCAAGAGTTCTTCAGGGCCTTTGTCAACCGAAGCGGTGCGACCCTGCACATCAATCTCATGTATGGCGAGAACACGCACCACATCATAGAGGCTATATTCAAGGCCTTCGGCTACGCACTCGATGAGGCCGCGACGGTGGACAGCAGAATTAGCGACGTCCGTTCTACAAAAGGGATACTATAACATTTTGGATTTTGGATTTTGGATTTCGGAGAGGGCAGGGTGGTTGTACCTTGAAAATGGTGTGTAGCCGCAATCCGAAATTCTAGAGATGCTAATCATTCCAGCCGTGGACATAAAAGGAGGCCGCTGTGTGCGTCTCCTTCAGGGGCGCGAAGATTCTGAAACAATATTCTCTGACGACCCCTCTGCCATGGCAGAAAGATGGGAAACAAAGGGAGCTGAATTACTCCATGTTATCGATTTGGATGGTGCCTTCAGGAAAAGTCCGCAAAACGTTGAAGCGATTAAACGTATCCTGGACAGGATCCATATACCTGTGCAGTTAGGGGGCGGGATACGGAGTATGGAAATCATTTCCATGTTCCTGGAGCTCGGCGTGAGCCGGGTTATTCTCGGAACTGAGGCGATTAGAAATCCTCGACTGGTTGAGGAAGCATGCCGGGCATTTCCAGGTCAGATTATGGCAGGAATTGACGCCCGCAACGGCATGGTGGCCATAGAGGGATGGACGCAAACCACCGAGCAGCAGGCCACTGATGTGGCCAGGGGTTTTGAGGGACACGGACTTGCGGGGATTATCTTTACGGACATACACAAAGACGGTATGCAGACTGGTCCTAACATCGAAGACACAAAGCGAATAGCCGAATCCGTGTCGACGCCGATTATCGCTGCCGGGGGGGTTGCCAATATTAACCATATAAAGGCCCTTGCGGACCTGGAGCCCCTGGGTGTGGTAGGGGTTATAACTGGCAGGGCTTTGTATGCGGGCACACTAAAGCTGAGGGACGCCCTTGAGATTGGGGGTGGGAAAAAAGCCGGTAGGTCCAGTTTTTTCTTGTAAGTTCTCAATAAGTCTGGGTAAACCATACAATGCCTCAGACCTATGGATTCCTGCTTTCGCAGGAATGACACATACTTATACCACCTTGTCATTCCTGCCCCTGCTTCCGCAGGGGTAAACTCGTCCCCGCGAAGGCGGGGAGCGGGAATCGAGTGACCCATATCCGAGCTTATTGGGAGGTTGCTTTTTCTTGACAAAAATATAAAAGATGATTATATTAAAGGTTTAGAAAAAATTCGCATTTGCACTGGTAAGTAAATCCTTTTGTGAGGATAACTATCCCAACAATTCCATCCTTTTGCACTTGGCGCATCCTTTTTCCAGATCAAGTGCCATCACGTTTGACCTTGCTGCCTGTTACTACCAACGTACTCTTATACCAATTAAAACAGAGAGTTGACTTGCCAGTAACAGAATAGAGATGTCTTTAAAGTGAGGGGTTCATATTTTGGCTGGTTTTATACCCGAAGATTTAATTACCCATGTAAAGGACGCAGCAAACATTGTTGATGTGATTTCAGAATATGTTGCACTGAAAAAGACCGGGAAGAATTTCTTGGGCTTATGCCCATTTCATGCTGATAACAAGCCCTCCTTTACAGTCAGCGAGGAGAAACAGATATTTCACTGTTTTGGGTGTGGACAGGGTGGCAATGTTTTCACTTTCCTCATGCAGTACAACAACTTGAGCTTCCCGGAGACTGTAAGGTTTCTGGCACAAAGATACGGTATTGAGATACCCACCGGCAAGATGTCGCCGACTCAAAGGAGGGCCCTGGAAGAAAGGGAAAGCTTGCTCGAAATCAACAAAGAGGCTGCTGATCATTTCAGGAATATTCTGTCCCACCCCTCTTCTGGCAAACGGGCAGGGGACTATTTGGGCAAGCGGCAAATGACACCGGAAGTCACGGATCGCTTTATGCTGGGGTATGCAGCGAAGTCGTGGACGGATCTAACACAATACTTTTCCAGAAAAGGGGTTCCGCTGGATGATCTTGAAAAAGCAGGACTGGTGGTTGCCAAAAATGGGAGACACTATGATCGGTTTCGTGATCGAATCATATTTCCCATTGTTGATATTCATGAAAGGGTCGTAGGTTTTGGTGGACGCAGCTTGGACGATAGCCTCCCCAAGTATCTAAACTCACCCGATACACCGGTTTATAACAAGAGTCGGACCTTGTATGGATTGCATGTTGCCAAAGATGCCTGTCGCCAGAGCAGCTCTGTCTTCATCGTAGAAGGATATTTTGACCTGCTGGCCTTGCACTGTCACGGCATACAAAATGTGGTGGCAACCCTCGGAACGGCTCTCACACGGCAACACGTGCGTATCATGAAGGGATATGCCCGGCAAATGATCCTCGTCTTTGATTCAGATGAAGCCGGCATAAAAGCCGCTGAGCGCAGTTTGCCCTTGTTTCTTGAAGAGAAGGTAGATGCGCGTATATTGATTCTTCCCGCTGGAAAGGATCCGGATTCCTATGTTTTTGAAGTGGGTGCCATTGGATTTCTGAAGGCTGCTGAAAAAGCCTTAAGTGTTATGCCATTCCTTATAGCTTCGGCTATCAAGAAACATGGCCTGTCTATGGAAGGCAGGGTGCGTGTTGTTGAAACATTGAAAGGCCCTCTGGGCTCTTTACTCGACGGCGTGAGTCGTTCCGTCTACATAAAGGATTTGGCCGAGCGCCTGGACATCGATGAATCGGCTATCCTGGAACAGGTCCGGAATTCGGCAACAAAGGACAAAAAGGGAATCTCTATGCCCAGGCCACGGCACAGCTCAAAACTTGAAGAGGCCGTTGTTGCAATGATGCTGCAATGCCCGGAGATCGTGTCCAGTTTCAATCCGCGAGAAATCATAGAAGGGCTGGAAACAGCCGAGCTTAGAAAATTAGGGCGCATGATCCTGGAAAGAATTGGTTCAAACCGACCTGCCACAGGCGCTGATCTGATCGCACAGGCGGATGACGTACAGACCAGGAACTTGATATCTTCCCTGTTGATGGAGGATATCCAGTCGGATCGTGACAGTTGTCAAAAGATCGTGAGGCAATATCAGGCCCGCCTTAGAAAGCGCCAGATTAGACTACTTTCAAAGAAGATCAAAGAAGCGGAAAAGACCAATGACCAAAACTTGTTAAATCAACTCCTTGCTGAGAAACAAAAATGTGCTCAACAACACTTGGAAGCCCTATGAGAGAGCTTAGCGCAAGTTGTAGGCAGTTCAATAGGTTATACGAATTCTGATACGTTCAGTTGGGTTTGGAAGGAGATTTCTATGGCCAAGAAGACCAAGATTGAAGATTTGAAACAATTGATAACCAAAGGAAAAAGGCAGGGCTACCTTACTTATGAGCAGCTCAATAATGCCCTGCCAAAAGGTAGAGTTTCACCCGATCAGATTGATGAAATGATAATGGTCTTTGATGAACTTGATATCGAGGTAATCGATGGGAGCAAAATCAGGGTGTTGGATGCAGACGCGGACAAAAAGATCCCAGAAGAAGCAGCAATACCTCCGGCAGAACCAGAGCGAGATGTATTTGGCAGAGTCACTGATCCTGTCAAAATGTACCTTCGTGAGATGGGACTGGTATCTTTATTGAGTCGAGAGGACGAGGTGGAGATCGCCAAGCAGATAGAAGCAGGGGACCAGGAAGTGTTGAAGGCCCTCGTACAGTCCACACTGGGGGTGGACAAGATTATCAGCCTTGGTGATCCCCTTTCGAAAGGCGAGATTCGTCTGAGAGATGTCTTGCGGGACGTGGATGAGATCGACACCTTTCTTGAAGAATCGGTGCATGCGGAAAAGATTTGCAAGATTATTGATGCTATCAAAGAAATTGCCAGGGAGAACGCACACTATCGAGAATCCCTTTTCACCACAAAAATGGACCCCGGTACCCGCCGCAAAGTCAGGCGTTGTATAAATCGTAGGAACCAGAAGATCTTCGATTACATCAAAGATTGGAGATTGGATGCCAAATTGATCGGTTCAATTGTGGATGGGATCGAAGACCATATCAGTCGGTTTGAGAGTCTGGAACGGGAATTTGCAAAATGTGCTTCAGAGTTAGGGGTTACGTTGACCCAGATGCGCGAGGGTTGTAAGCGGAAAAAGAAATTTATCGCGAGCTTGTCGAAACAGGCTAAGGCAAAAAAAACCGATCCTTCAGCCGTTGTCAAACGGGGTGGCCAGACAATAGAGACCGTCCATCAACAAGAACTTCAATTAAAAATGAATAATCAGGCCCTGAAACGCGTGTTGGCCCGAATTGGACAGGGCAAGTACAATACCAGAATTGCCAAAGGCAAAATGATCAATGCCAATTTGAGGTTGGTAGTTAGCATTGCAAAGAAGTATACCAATAGGGGGCTTCAGTTCCTTGACCTGATTCAGGAGGGTAACGTGGGCCTTATGAAGGCTGTGGACAAATTTGAATACCGGAGGGGCTATAAGTTTAGTACATATGCCACCTGGTGGATTAGGCAGGCCATCACGAGGGCTATTGCCGATCAGGCACGAACCATCCGAATTCCGGTCCATATGATCGAAACGATCAACAAGTTGATTCGAACCTCTCGCTATTTGGTGCAGGAGCTGGGGCGGGAGCCGACGCCAGAGGAAATCGCTGATAAAATGGAATTTCCCCTGGAAAAAGTGCGCAAAGTCTCGAAGATTGCCAAGGAGCCTATATCTCTGGAGACACCCATTGGAGAGGAAGAGAACAGTCATCTTGGGGACTTCATAGAGGACAAGAAGTTCATGTCGCCTTCTGAAGCCGCTATCAATCTGAACCTGGCCGAGCAAACCCGCAAAGTGCTGGCAACCCTGACACCTCGTGAAGAAAAGGTCCTGCGCATGCGATTCGGGATTGGAGAAAAGTCAGACCATACGCTTGAAGAGGTAGGAAAGGATTTTGCGGTAACCCGAGAACGGATCAGACAGATCGAGGCAAAGGCATTGAGGAAGCTGCGGCATCCTACGAGGAGCCGCAAGCTGAAGGCCTTCCTGGAAATTTGATAGAACTAAATTCGGTTCAATTTCCTTGACAAGATGGGTTGTTGTGAGTACAGATTGACCCAACGGAAATTTTTGGGCCCATAGCTCAACTGGAAGAGCCACCGGCTCATAACC
>JAGMBW010000088.1 GCA_023129535.1 Desulfobacterales bacterium | reverse complement strand
GGTTCGAACCCAGGTGGGCCCACCATGGGGAAAAGATATGTGTATACGGTGTGGGAGCAGATACCGCAGGCGTCATGGAAAAAGCCAATCATAAAACAGTTGGATTTAGTCCCAAGTGGAAAAGGCGTGATCTGGAGGATCACGCCTTTTCGCTTTTATTATCCTTGATTCCAAGAGAATAGCTTCAAAGGCTAAAGTTCAAGTTTAAGTTTCATCTTTGCGTCAGATTCGTCAGGGAGAGCATTGTGAAAAAACAGATTGACTCGTTGGTAAAACTCCAGGAAATGGATAGGAGTCTGGATCGGTTAAGGTGGCAAATAGCTCAAGGCCCTGAGCGACTTCGAGGCCTTGAAGAAGAAGCACATACGCTTGAAGAAGAAATCGAGGCTGATAAGAGGCGGATCCAAGACCTGAAGAAGACGCAACGCCAATATGAGGCTGACATAGAAGATGACATAGCCCACATTAGAAAAAGTCGGGGCCGGCTCATGAGCATTAAGAACAACAGGGAGTATCGGGCTCTGTTAAAAGAGATTGAGGAAGCCGAGAAGGGAACTGCAGATACTGAGGATAAACTTTTGGGTTGCCTGGAGGAATTGGAGGAGCTGAACGAGGAGCTTGAGACCAAGGAAAAGGCCCTGGTGGCCCTGGGGGAGCGCCTTGAAAGCGAAGAAACAGCCACAGCCATAGAACTGGCCCGTGTCCAGGAGGAGCTATCCGATATTGAGACATGCAAGAAGGAATTGATCGAAACTATAGACTCCAAACTTCTTGAAAAATATGAACGGATCAAGGCAGCGAGCGGGGGCATAGCAGTTGCTCTCGTAGACAATGCAACCTGTTCTGAATGCCACATGGGTATCCCCCCACAGATGTACAACGAGCTTCAAAGGCAAGACACCCTGGAATTTTGCCCTAATTGCCAACGAATTATCTACTGGAAACGGACTGAGGCTGCAGCCTGAAAAAATAAGCGGTTTCTTGAGTTTCTTGAGTTGCTTGAGTTCGTTGAGTTTATTGTGTTTTTTGGGTTTCTTGTGTTATAATGATATAAATACAATAGACACAACAAATGTCAGAGCAGGCCAAGCGATCGCTCGCGTCCTCGATTTTTTCGCAGATGCGGGAGGAAAGTCCGAGCTCCAAAGGGCAGGGCGCTCCGTAACGCGGAGTCGTGGTAACACGAAGGAAAGTGCCACAGAAAAGATACCGCCCTGTGAGGTGGCGGACGCGCCTATCTCACAGGGTAAGGGTGAAAAGGTGCGGTAAGAGCGCACCAGTTCCCCGGGTGACCGGGGAAGCTGGGTAAACCCCACCCGGAGCAAGACCAAATAGAGAAGCGTTTGAGGACGGCCCGTCCGAGCTTCTGGGTTGGTCGCAAGAGGTATCGGGCAACCGATACCCTCAGATGAATGATCGCTGTTCCGTAAAGGGGTGACCGATACGGAAAACAGAACTCGGCTTATAGCCTGCTCTGGCATAAACTTCCACAGTTTGTTGAGTTTATTGGGTTTATTCGGTCTGTCGGGTCTGTCGGGTCTGTCGGGTCTGTTGGGTCAAAGACCTATAAACTCAATAAACACAATAGACACGATAGACACAACAGACACAACAGACACAATAAACACTATAGATTATGCAAGAACCTGTGAGTGTTTCCCATAACGCCGGTTTTGCCGAAAAGATTCATGTATTTTCCGAGGAGTTCTTGAAGTATTGCATCTATATCTGGGAAACCGAGTCCGCCCGGGACACCTTCACCAAAAGGCTGTACGCTAAAATGGTCTCAAGCTCCAAGCTCCTGGAAGATTTTTTGGACTTTCATGGCGCGAAAAACAATTCCAACTGGTATTATTACCGTGAATTAGTCTCCAGTGTAAGAAACCTGTCTGAAGCCAGTTACTCCCAGAAACACATCTCTAACCAGTTCCCTTTCTATGACTTGCCGGGGACCGAAGGGTTTGAGGAGGGTGGATACGCCACCCACAAGTTCCTGATAAACTCTTTGAGAAGGGTCTCTGACAATGCCTTGAAGGAAGCCATGCGCCTGGACATCCAGTTTCCTGAAATCCGCGTATTGTGGAACGATTTTCCAGGAATAGTGACCGAGGCCTCTCTTCCATTTGACATTGATGATGAAAACCTGGAAGAGGAGAAAAAAAATGTTGTCCAAATAACCACTGAGTTCTTGAGGGTGGCCAAGGATTTTGAAACATTGGGTTTTTATGAGCCCTACACCCTGGATCAGATTAAGTCCGTTATTCCTTCGAGCTTTAATGAACAAGAGGCCCGCCGATTTGAAATGGCAATCCACAGCCTGCAATCATCCTTTGATACCTATGTGAATAGAAGCGGGCTCCGGTTTCGCAATATCAAACTCAAGCGGGTTCGCGGGTATATCTCAGTAGTCCTTCACCTCTTGGAACTTACACGTCGTCTCTTACACTATTATGAACGTCATCTTCATGAGGTGGGCTACAAGAACATCTACAAAAGGGTACGTGATGAATTGGCCAGGGCAGTTAGGCCTGAAGATATTCTTGATCGCATTGTGAATTATGGTCTTTACTATATTTACTATTTTCTTGTGCGGGGCCAGGATCTCGCCCAGGAAGTTTTGAATGAGAATATGGAACAGGGTTCGGTTGTCGTGGGCATACCACAAAAGCTGGGCTTTCACAGTCGACCCAGTATGTTGGTGGTCAAGATTGTTCAGCATTATGGGGGCCAGGTTGAACTCTGGGTCAATTCTGATCGATTTGATGCCAGCAGTGTCCTGGACATCCAGTGGGCCGGGGGCAAGATTCAGAAAGAGGACATCAAGGAGGTTGTCTTTAAGGGGGATATACGCGCCTTAAGAGACATTCA
This sequence comes from Desulfobacterales bacterium, assembly GCA_023129535.1. Classification (GTDB taxonomy): domain Bacteria; phylum Desulfobacterota; class Desulfobacteria; order Desulfobacterales. The sequence goes on along the minus strand of JAGMBW010000088.1, from coordinate 12,365 downwards.
GATTCTGGCCGGTGTGAACTACGGTGAGGATTTAATGGGCAAGGGAATTCCTCTGCCCAGAGAACTTTTTTACCTGAAGCAATAGGCAACAGTCAGTGGTGAGTGGTCAGTGGTCAGTGGTTGCTCGTTGTCTAGAATCCAATGGACCAATCTAAAATAAAAAATCCGCAATCCGCAATCCGCAATCCGCAATCAGCAAAGGGGGTTGCGGCAATAATTGTGGCGGCAGGGCAGGGGACTCGCATCGGGACCGAACCCAGGAAGCAATATATGATGCTGGGAAACCGCCCGGTGCTGGCCCATACCCTTCTCGCCTTTGAAAAATGCGATCCGATTGAAGAAATATTTCTGGTAATCCCCGGGGGTGATGATCCTTTCTGCAAAAAGGAGATCGTGGATCCGCTGAGACCCAACAAACCGATTCATCTGGTTTCAGGGGGTGGCACCAGACAGGAGTCGGTCTACAATGCCTTGAAGGCTATTGATGGCAGGTTTGATCTGGTGGTAATCCACGATGGTGTCCGGCCCCTGGTCAAGATCGACCAGATCGCTGAGTGTGTTAAGGTGGCTGAAAAATATGGGGGTTGCATACTTGCTGTAGCGGCAAGCGACACCATAAAGACCGTGGACGAATATGACCGTGTGGTTGTGACCATGAAGCGTCACATGATCAGGATGGCCCAAACTCCTCAAGCATTTCATTATAATCTTATCCTCGGAGCCCATATGGCCGCACAAAAAGAAGCTTATGTAGGGACGGATGATGCTGAATTGGTCGAGCTGTGCGGTGAGGTGGTAAAGGTGATTCCGGGTGACCCATACAACATCAAGATTACCACAAAAGAAGATCTCAAGTTGGCCAATATCCTCATATAATTCCTAAATTCCTGAATTCGCAATTCCTAAATTCATTGGAGCATGTCCATTACGGCTCTCACAATGGCAGGTGCATCAATGCCGTACTTTGAGCGCAACACCTTCTGTGTGCCGTGTTCCACAAAGGTATCGGAAATTCCCAGCCGTGACACCCGTCTGGCCGTGATGCCGGCGTCTGCCAGGCACTCAAGGACTGCACTGCCAAAGCCGCCCTGTAATACATTCTCTTCAACAGTCAGAATGAATGGAATCTCCCTGGCAAGTGCGGTGATCGACTCAACATCGAGGGGTTTTACGAAGCGACTGTTGACCACCGTGGCTGAAATCTTCTGGTCTTCAAGTTGTTTTCTGGCCTCAAGGGCTGCCGTCACGGTCACGCCAATAGCCAGGATCAGGACATCGGAGCCTGTGGTGAGGATCTCTGCCTTGCCAATGGGAAGGGTATGAATCTCATCATTTGTAGAAACGCCGGTGCCACAACCCCTCGGGTACCTGAAGGCGATGGGACCTGGGTGTTCGATGGCAGTCTTTAACATGTGGCGAAGCTCGTTTTCATCCTTGGGTGCCATTATTACCATATTGGGCAAACTTCGAAAGTAAGTTAGGTCAAACAGCCCATGGTGGGTGGGACCGTCTTCCCCAACAATTCCCCCGCGGTCTATGGCAAAAACCACAGGATGCTTGTCAAGGCACACATCGTGAATCATCTGATCATATGCTCGCTGCAAAAAGGTGGAATAGATAGCAACCACCGGACGCAATCCTTCGGTCGCCATGCCGGCTGCAAAGGTCACGGCATGCTGTTCGGCAATGCCTACATCAAAAAAACGTTCGGGAAATGCCTTGGAAAAAGCTTTGAGGCCGGTTCCCTCGGGCATGGCTGCCGTGACTGCTATGATCCGGTCATCTTTTCGCGCAAGCTCAACCAGGGTATTTCCAAATACTTCCGTATAGGTCGGTGGCTTTTTCCGAGGGGAGATACCGTTGCCCGTTGCGATCTCAAAAGATCCAACGCCATGAAAATACGCGGGATTACGTTCTGCGGGTGGATAACCCTTGCCCTTCTTGGTCGTCACGTGAAGCAGGACAGGCTTGGTCATCTCCTTTACGTTGCGCAACGTGTCGATCAGGTGGTCCAACCTGTGGCCCTTTATGGGACCAAAATATTTAAACTTGAACGCTTCAAAGAGCATCCCGGGTGTAATAAATGCCTTGAAGGATTCTTCAGTTCGCTTAGCCAGGTTGTACATATCATCCCCAAACTTTGGAAGGGACTTCAAGAAGTCCTTGAGTTCCTCTCTGAGATCCATAAAGTATTTGGCAGACAGTTTTCGGCTCAAAAACGAGGAAAGGACACCCACATTTCGGGCAATGGACATCTCATTGTCATTCAGGATCACGACGAGATCTTTTTCAAGGTCACCTGCCTGGTTGAACCCCTCGTAGGCAAGGCCGCCAGTCGCGGAACCGTCCCCGATCACCGCCACAATTTTGGCAGGATCTTTTTTCAGGCACTTGCCGCACGCAATCCCAAGTCCCGCAGAGATGGAAGTGCTGGCATGTCCTGTGGAAAAGGCATCGTAGGGGCTTTCGCTCATGCGAGTAAAGCCGCTCAGGCCGCCGTGCTGTCGGATAGTGTGAAATCTGTCTCTCCTGCCCGTAAGGAGTTTGTGGGCATAAGTCTGGTGACCGACATCCCATATGATCTTGTCGGTCGGCGCATCAAAGACATAGTGCAGGGCTATGGTCAACTCGACTGCACCAAGGCTGGGAGCCAGGTGCCCACCTGTCCTGGAGATAGTTTCGATAATTACCCTGCGGATTTCTCTGGCGAGTTCCGGAAGTTCTGACCGCTGTAGGCGCTTCAGGTCTTCTGGAGAATTGATTTGATTCAAGTATTTCACGTTAGCCTCTTATGATGTAACTTCGAGCTTTGAGCTTTCAGCCTTGAGCTTCTATCTCTGAGGTTTCGTCCCGGAAGGGCTCTTCCCGAACGTTCCCTTCCTCGTCTTTGAGAAGTATGGAGACCTTTTTCTCGATTTCATCCAACTTCTTTGAACACAACTTTGAGAGCTTGACCCCCTCTTGAAACTTCTTCAAGGCCTCATCCAGACTCAGGTCACCCCTTTCCAACTCTCCCACGATGGCTTCGAGTTGCTTCATGGAAATCTCAAATGTTTGCTTGGCCATCCTCTCGTTTCCTCTCTATGCGACAGACCATCGCCCCCATTGAGACAGTCACTTCCACGTGCTGTCCCACACTCACTTGCTGAACATCTTTAACCAGAGTGTAATTCGGCAGGGCGCGCGTCACGCTGTAGCCTCGCTCCAGGATCGCCAAGGGGCTCAAGGCGTTTAACCTGGCGACAATGATGCGGAGGCTGCTCTTCTTTGATTCAACATAAAATTGCATTTTAGAACAAAGACTTTGCCGATAATATTTGAGTAATACGTTAAGCTCTTCAGCTATAAACTTAGGGCTGCAACGGGCCAATCGCTCTTCTATTGCATTCAGCCGCTCTGCTTTCTCGTCTAATTGCCTTGAGAGCCTTCGCATGATTCTTGCGAGGGCATCGTCAAGCCGCAGCCGATAGTCGGCAATCTGCCTGGTGGGATGGACAAGTCGCTTCGAAACCTGGACGGTCCGTTCCCTCAAGACACGAACAGTCTGAAATATAGCGGTCTTCAAGGCAGCCTTCATACCCATAATAAGCCCTAATAGTTCTTCTTTGACCGGAACGATCAACTCGGCCGCAACTGAGGGCGTTGGTGCCCGGACGTCCGCAGTAAAGTCAGCAATGGTAAAATCTGTTTCGTGTCCGACGGCAGAGACGACAGGGATATGAGAGGCAAAAATGGCGCGTGCCACAACCTCTGAGTTAAATGCCTGGAGGTCTTCCAGGGAACCGCCTCCACGAGCCACTACGATGACGTCGGCATCCCCCAGCTTGTTCAGCAAGTGCAGGGCTTCGGCGATCTCCTCGGCTGCTGCTTTTCCTTGAACCCTGACCGGCGCAATCTCCACAGCCACATTTGGAAACCTGCGATTGATTACATGCAGGATGTCGCGAATGACCGCCCCGGTAGGGGAAGTCACCACTGCGATCTTCTGGGGCAGAAATGGGAGGGGATACTTGTGTTTTTCCTGGAACAGACCCTCGGCTGCCAACCTCGCCTTGAGCTGTTCAAAGGCTAATTGCAGGACACCTATACCCTCGGGCTCCAAATACTCGATGATAATCTGATAGATCCCTTTAGGCTCATATACGTTCAGCCGTCCCATGGCGATGACTGCCATGCCGTCCTCTGGTTGAAATTTGAGGTTCCGGTTCTGTGCGCGGAACATGACAGCACTGATTTGAGCCTCAAGGTCCTTTAGGGTGAAGTAGAAATGACGGGAAGCTGGTGTGCAAAAGTTGGAAATCTCGCCCGCCACCCACACAAACGGATAGGTGCTTTCAAGAAGCCCTTTGATAGCGTGTGTCAGATCGCTTACCGTGTAGATTCGCCGCTGGGGGAGCGCAAAATCTGTATTCATATTTAATTGGTAACATATTTTTACATGAGTGTCACTCGCAATCTCTTTTCCGTTCAGAAAATGGGTTCAGAAAACGGCACCGACTGTCCGTGATGTCTGAAGGGGGTGTGGGTAGAGGAATAACGTCTGATAATATATATTATGTAAACTTTCGTCACAGCTAATTCAACGTCTCGGAATTTCCACAAGTTATTGAAATTCCTTCGACTTTAGTCGAGTAGTTAAACCTGTTCCTGACAGGTTCAGGAATAGTCGAGTTGTCGAGTCGTGAGGTCCTTGAACCACTCGACTAATCAACCACTTGACCACTCGACCAATTCCAAACCCAACCACGCCCCAAATATCTATTTGATTTCCCTGCCATGCCGACATCTTTCAAGAACTTGTCTTAGGGCCGGTACGACATAGATACCCTCCAGGTCCATCTTGCTCAGGCATTGAGATAACAACCTTATCCTTTCAGTAAGGTGTGTGGAGCTGTCCATGAGATAGAAATAGCGGCCTTTAATTTTACACAAGCCGCTTGTTGCTGCGAATACGGAATCGGCTAAGTTCTCATATCTTATTGAGATGCCAAGCTTTTCTGCCATATCTTCGAGATACTCATAGGTCTTTTCAGGTTCCATGAGTTAGTCCGTTTAGAGGCCTAAAACCGTCCGGTAATCCTCCTCGGCCGGATCTCCTGGGGACACTGCCTCAAGAAGTACTCGTCAGTCATGCCGGCAATGAAGTCGCGCACGATCTCTTCGGGCTTGCTGTTCAGGGAATACTCCTCAGACATACCATGCAGATATTCCTTGAAGATGAGGGAGTCCTGGTTAGCCTCATGGAGGTCCCGGAGATAACGCTCAAACAACACTTGAAAGAGTGTTCTGATCTTGCGAGGATCTGGTTTTATTTTTGGATTCAGGTATATGTGAGTCAGGTTGAATTCTCTGAGGCTCCTGAGGGCCTCTGATATACCCCGGCTAAAGGCAATAGCAGGTCTTTGGTAGCTGTTCTTGATGAGGTCGGCCACCAGCGTGTAGACAATAGTGCCATTGGTCTTTCCCAATCGTTCCGCGCATATTCTTGGAAGCTGATCCCGTTGGATGAGATTTAAGCGTATGGCATCTTCTATGTCCCGTCCAATATAGCTGATGGTATCGGCCATGCGCACCACACATCCCTCCAGGGTCATGGGTGTCAGGGGAAATGTGGGGTCGGCTCCCTTGCTGGCTACCTCTTCATCAAACTTCTCAAATGTCTTGTCGCGGTCCGGGTAGAGTTCAACGCTGTGGATCTCGCCATCATGACACATGATTCCATCCAACACCTGAAGTGTTAGGTTCAGTCCCCTACCCTTCCGCTCAATTTTTTCCAGGAACCTGACGCTTTGAAGATTGTGTTGAAATGGTCCAATTCCATGGGCCTTACACAGCTCGGACAGATACGCTTCTCCATCGTGACCAAATGGGCAGTGACCAATATCATGGCCAAGGGCCATGGCTTCAACGAGGTCTTCATTCAGCCCGAGAAACCGGCCGATCGTGCGAGAAATCTTGGAAACCAGTTGTACATGGAGCACCCGGTGGGTAATGTGGTCATTATCGACCAGATAAAAGACCTGGGTCTTATCAATATAGCGGGTATAGGCCAACGAATGGAGGATTCGATCAGAGTCCACCGCGTAATTCTGCCGATGGCCAGCCTCAATACGTTGCTCTCGAAAACGGCGTTTAGCATCCTTGCTAAGGGCAGCCAGAGGGGAAAGGAAATGGCCTTCCTGCTCATTCAGAGATTCCTTTATTTGCTGCAAATCGACTGAATCAGATCTGTCCATTTTCAATCATTTCATCCATGAGCTCGTAAAAATCGATTCCCGCCTGCCTGAACCCCTCGTGTCCATATTTCATGTTTGCCTCCAGTACCCAATAGCGACCATTAGAAAAACAGATGTCCAGCCCTACATCATCCATCTGGCAAAGACGGGCCGTGTTTTGGGCAAGGGCCAGGCCCTCCTCCGGGATGTTATCAAAACTGATAGTGGCACCTTGCGACACATTCGTGCGAAACTCACCCGGGCGAGCAATGCGCCAGTAGGCATGGATAATCCGGCCACGAATCAGCACAACGCGAAGGTCTCGATCCATCTTAAGGTATTCCTGTATGTAGGCAGCGCGGGTCAATCTGTTGTATGCGACAAGTTCAGTCTCATTGCGGATCAGGTGTACGCCTCTGCCCAGAGCTGAGCCCCGTGGGATCTTGGCTACAAAGGGAAATTGAAAGTCCTCCAATATTTTCGACTTTTGATAATTTCCGTAAAAAACCCGTGTCCTGGGGTGAGAAACCTTAAGCAGGTCGAAAAGGGCTGTCTGTTTAATCTTATCCATCGTATATTTGTATGTATGATAGTTGGGAAAGGTCCGTTTGCCTATGGTGTCAAATATGTCCGCGTAAAAGGCCGTGGGATAAAAAATAACATCAGACTGGCGAATCAGCTCTATTTGCCAATCCTCATAGTCGGAAAGATTTGTCCGAACTCCGAGAGTAATCACGTTCTTGCAGCGCCGCAGCCTGCTCTCTAAGGCTATCCTTGGTTTATTTATCATATCAGTCAAACAATCTGAATCTTATTATCTGAAAAAGGGCTGACACACCGTCCCGCCAGGTGATCTTCTTCCCTTCTTCATAATTCCTGCCACTATAGGATATAGGGACCTCGTAGATGCGACATTTTAACCTGGCAAATTTCGCAGTGATCTCCGGCTCAAATCCGAAGCGGTTGGACTTAATCGTAATCTTTTCCAGAAGATGGGCGCGAAAGACCTTGTAACAACTCTCCATGTCAGAAAGATTCAGGTTCGTAAGCATATTGGACAGAAGTGTCAGAAACTTGTTCCCAACGTAATGCCAAAAAAAGAGGACACGTTGGGGCCCGCCTGTAAACCTGGAGCCGTAGACCACATCAGCACGGCCATCGAGTATAGGTTCAATTAGGCGATGGTATTCGCCCGGATTGTATTCCAGATCCCCATCCTGGATGATGACAATGTCTCCGGTTACCCGCTCAAAACCGGTCCTGAGCGCTGCGCCTTTTCCTCTGTTAACCGGATGAAACAGGACCGTGATATTTTCATCGGAAATCTGAGTCAGCCACTCCCCGGTTCCGTCTGTAGATCCATCGTCCACCACGATGATCTCTTTGTCCTGAGGCACCGCTTCCACCCGTTTCAAGATCTCCTTGATAGTCCCTGCTTCGTTATATACTGGAATGACAACCGAGAGCTTCATTTAGTATTTTCGATTTCGGATTTGCGGCTTACGCCTTGAAAACAGCACGGATTTCGGATTTATGGCCGAATCCCGATTCACGATTTTTCAATGATAATGAGAAAGTTCCATATTTCGTATGGGGTTTTCATTCCGAAATCCGCAATGCGAAATCCGCAATCGCTTCTTTTATTCTCCCAGGAGCCGCCTTATCTCCCGGCGACCCCGTGCCAGGTGACTTCCTGGCCAGTAGATCCTTCCACAGTTCTTGCATTCGGAGAATTTATTATGGTCAGTCCATATATGGTCAGGTACTCTTCCAATCACATCCTCGGGCTTGATAGGTTCAAGAAGTGCGTTGCAGACTGCGCAACGACTAAAGAACTTATCCGGATCGGGCTTGAGACCAAGGAGGCGGATAAGGGCCTGGAGCTGCTTCTTGGGGTCGTTCGCCTCCACAAATACCAACCTGTCCTGTCCCATCCTTCCCACAAGCCGGGTATTGCGTGATAGAAGAATCCGGTCATCGTCTGCCAATGCAAGAAATGTGTCGTTGGATTGTTTGCGCGAATAAACGGTATCGTAACCAAGGATACGAAGCCATTTGGCCAGCTTTCCGAGCATTCGATCAGCAGCAAACTTCATACAGCTTTTCAGATAAAGAATTTGGGTCTTCAAATCCTCACGAGATCAAATATAGACTTGTTCTCGAATTCGTACATTAAATTTAGGAATTGAGGGATTCAGGAATTTAGGAATTAAAACCAATAGAATACCTTCAATTCCCGTAACTTCTCAAAAAGTTCGGGTATGTTTATTATGAGCCAATTTGCTGGATGCCCGCTTTCGCGGGCATGACGGGGAATTTATTAGATTCGTCATTCCCGCGAAGGCGGGAATCCAGGTGTATTACCCGAAATTATTGAGAAGATACCAATTCCTCAATCCCTAAATTCGCAATTCCTGAATTATCGGTTGATTCACTTTAGGAATCCAGATCTACCACCTCAGAATCAGAAACTTCTAATGTGTAAGCCCCGTCCGGGATCACAACGTTTGTCCAGAGCTTTTCCACCGTGAGAGACCAGAGCGGTCCCTGTCGGTCTGAGATCGCTATTCTGTGGGGAAGACAGAGGGATTCCATCTGATGAAACTCATTGAATGTAACCCTGTATTGTAGTTCGCCCCAACCGTCAAACACCTCAATTTGCTCAACCGTGTTTGCGTCATGCTTCAGCCATATTTTCTCAATCACGCGTCCCCATTTATCGTGAAGGCTTAGAAGCCGTGGCTCCTCTGCTACCGGGGCTCGGATCTTGGCATGGTGAAACGGAAGGATCGGGGTCTGACCCGACAACAACCTAATGAGGTCCTCTGGTCTCACAGGCATGGATACAAAACGTGAAAGATTGCGGACTGTGGCGTCCCCCTTGAAATAGCGGTTATCTCGACGGGAATACAGAAAAAAACTCGATCCATTGATCACAAAGGTTAAAGTGGGCTGGCCCCATGGCCCAACTGTCTCCACTCGCAGGTTTTGCGCTTCAGACCCTATCCACCACATGCGGAAAGTCTTGGCACTGGTCCCGCGAACGGTTTTTAACGTGCCCACCCCCCTAAAACTCTTCAGGTCATCCTTGCACTCCTTGAGAGACTCTAAAATGCGGCTGACGTCCGGACTCGGTCGAGTCGGAAGGGCATTCGGTCCTGAGGCACATTTACAGAGGCACAATGGAAAAAGCAGGGCTGCAAGAATCAAGGGGGTGCAATTACACATCCTGGCCAAGCAGTTTCTCGACGGATTGTATCTTTTGTTCAAGCGCTTTTGTGTCGTCTCCTTTTTTTTTCAGGGCCTTCTTGTAGTATTCCAAACCCTTCTGAGGATTGTCCACCTTCATACATGCATCGCCCAGGTGTTCCAGAATGGTGGCATCATCGGGAGCCAATCTGACCGCCTCCCGGAGAAATTTAACAGCCTTTTTGTACAGCCCTTTCTTGTAATAAACCCATCCAAGGCTGTCGACAATATAGCCATCGTTTGGCTTGTGTTTCATAGCCCTTTTGATCAGACCTTCAGCTTCGTCAAGATTTGTGGCAAGCTCTGCATAGGTATAGCCCAGATAGTTCAAGGCCTCGGCGTGAGTCGGGTCTGAGCTAATTACGGCCTTCATTTCTTCTATACAGCCCCTTTTGTCACCAGCCTTGTCGTAAACCACGCCGAGTCGAAAATGAAGTTTCACGGTGTCAGGTTGAATCTCTAACCCCTTCTTGAGGATAAGCACGGCTTCATCATATGACCCTATCTCTTCATACAGGATCCCTAAGAATAGATAAAGTTCGGGCTCGTTGGGCGCCTTCTCAAGAGTTTCATTCATTACACGGATGGCCTTTTCGGCCTCACCTTTTTTCTTGTACAGAAACCCGAGATGAATGACAGCGCTCCGATGATAGGACGATGTCTCGGGAACTCTTTCAAAGGATGCGATCGCCTTATCTGTCTGGTTAAGTCCTTCAAATGCCATGCCCAGGAAGTAATGTGCCTCAGGGTTGTCCGCATTATCTTTCAAGAGTAACTGTATGGTCTCCGAGGCCTCCTCGTACATGTTCTCATCCAGGTATATCAGGGCAATCTGTTTGATAACCCGCGGATTGCATTTGCTGCGAAGCCTTAACTCTTCGAATATACCATCGGCCTCCCCGGATCGACCCATCTTCAAGTAGAAACGGCCAAGCCCAACGCCAGCTCTGAGGTTGTCTGGATTGCAGGCCAGGATCTTGTTGTAGGTTTGGATAACCTTTTCATCTTTGCCGGTAGCTTCGTAAACACTGATAAGTTCAAAAAAGGTCTGCTCATGCTCGGGCTTGAGTTCTACAGCTTTCAGTAAAGCGGATTCTGCCTTATCATAATCCTTCATGGCAGTATAATGGGTTCCCAGGTAAAAATGTCCCACAAACGATGCAGGATTGATCTGTATCAGATCGTGATAAAGCTTCACGGCCTTGTCCAGTTGCTTGATCTTGGTATACTGCGAACCCAACAGGAAGTGGATGTTCTCAGATTTCGGATCAAGTGCCACGGCCTTTTTGTAGGCCTCAATGGCCTCAGCAGGCTGATTCAAAGCTGCATGAATGCCTCCCAGCATCACTAACGAAGAAACATGTTCGGGATGCTTTTGAATGATATCCTGTGTAACTCCTAAGGCTGCCTTATAATCGTTTTGATGGACATAAAGCCGCACCAATTCATTCTTTAGAAAAATGGAATCTTCATCTCTCACCACCGCTTCTTTTAGGAACTTTAGGGCTTCGTCAAGCTTTCCATGTCTCCTCCTCAGGTGTGACTCTGTGTAATAATAGTAACCCCCAGTATCTCTGGGCTTGACTTCAGGAGATACCACCTCCGCAGGTGGAATCTTAGGGGGTGCGGCACAAGCAGCCAACTGCAATATCATGCCAACAGGTATGAGTATCTTGAACAGCTTCATGAGTATCACTACAAACTTAACCTGTACCCAATTCTCCAAGGAACGATTCAAAATCGGGTATCTCACGGTGGAAGTGTGCTCTCATTTTCTTGATAGTGTTGTTTTGAATCTGCCGCACACGCTCCCTTGTAATGCCATACCGTTCGCCTATCTCCTGAAGCGTTGCGGGTGAGTCAGAAACGATGCGGTTTTCAAGAATATAAACTTCCCTTTCATTTAAGTGCTTCCTGAATGAGTCAAGTTTTTCGTGGATAATAGCCTCCATCTCTTTCTTGGCCACCTGGGACTCGGGAGATGGTGCCTGCGTCGCGACAAATTCGATCCGCTCGTTGTCCGAGCCTTCCTGGATCGGGGCGTCCAATGATACTTCCCATCTGTCAAGGCGTTGATCCATATCGGTGACCTCCCGTTCGGAGACCCCAAGCCTTTCAGAAAGGAGTTTTGGTTTAGGATCAAAGCCCTGGGATATCAGTTTGTGTTTTTCTTTTTTTAGCCTGAAAAAGAGTTTCCGCTGGGCCTGAGTCGTTCCGATCTTGACCAATCGCCAATTGTCCATAATGAATTTTAGGATATAGGCCTTGATCCAAAAAGAAGCGTAATAGGAGAACTTAACTCCTCTATGAGGGTCAAACTTCTGCACGGCCTGCATAAGGCCAATATTGCCTTCCTGGATCAGGTCAAGCAGGTTTTGCATCCAGACCCGCTGGAACTCCAGGGCAATCTTCACCACAAGTCTCAGGTTGGAAGTAATCAGCCTGTAGGCCGCCTCTGGATCTCCATGTTGCCTGACCCTCATGGCCAGCTCCTTCTCTTCTTCCCTCGAAAGAAGTTCGTACTGGGCGGCTTCTTGCATATACCGCTGGAATGGATCGAATTTGACAAGAGCGGAATCTGTTGGGGAGCGGTCCGCCCCCCTCTTATTCTTGTTTTTCATTATCATACGGATTCAGGGATTTAGGGATTCAGTATTCAGCCCCTCAATTTTCCATTTGCTCAATTCCCCAATTTAATTTATAATTATATCAGACATCCACTGCTTTATCAAGATATAAAGAGCGGCACCTGTCCAATAACACCAGATCCAGGACAATCTCGCCCCGTGCTGCCTGGATACGTTTTTTCAAGGGTTGCCTCCATCTTTTGATATGGACAAGGCTGTGAGTCTATGGTATTTTTCCTTGTACTTCAATATGCGCCTGTAGCTCAGTTGGATA
>JAGMBW010000087.1 GCA_023129535.1 Desulfobacterales bacterium | reverse complement strand
TGCGAGGAGCGGAGCGACGTGGCAATCTCATCACCTGGAGATTGCTTCGCTATCGCTCGCAATGACACGCCTGGCACCGATTTTCAGATAAGCGATAAAACGATAGAATGGTGTCAGATAGAATGGTGTCAGACCTACACATTTGACAAAAGTGAACAAGGTCATGTCTACGCACTTGACAATGAATCCGCTTGGCGCATCAAGAGTCCACGCCCCTTTTACTTCACTACCCACTACCCACTGATCACTGACCACTGATCACTGCCCACTGTCATTGTCCCTCAATTCCCCAATTCCCTAATAATGTACATCGTTTCTGCAAGCCCGATCCTGCTGTCCCCATTCACATCTGCCTCATCACATACCGGCACCGACGGAGCGATCCCGGCTAACACCTGCAAGGCCAAAACAGCATCCGCCAGATCAACCTTTCCGTCCCCGTTGCAATCTCCTTTGGTTACCACTACTGCTATGGGATCCAACCCAAAATCTTTTGTGACAAGGCCCCCGGCAGGGATAACTACACCTGAATAGCTCTTTGAGTTATAGCCTTCGGCAGTTGCTTCAACGTCATAAGTTCCAGAGTCAATTTCACCAAGATAGTAACCGCCTAAAGCTGAATTTAAAGTCACACTCAACATGCTCACAACAGCATCGGTGATGGACTGGCCTGTGATGGAGTTGTAAACATGACCACGAATCCAACCGAGGGGAAACGGATTGGCATTGTGGGTTTTAAACATTCGCACGCCTGTCTCCTCAATGGCACCATATTCATCAATAGCCTGAACTTTCCAGTAATAGGTGCTCAGATCCTCGATCCCCTCCGCAGAGCTCACCAGACATGTACTGTATGCCAATCCCTCCTTTCGAATCGGATCGCTAAAAGAGTCATCACCTTTGGACAGAAGCACCGTATAGCTCAACCTGTCATTGTTCGGATCTGTAGTATCCTCCCAGTCAAGCAGCACAATTGGCCATCCAAATTTATCGACTGTCGATAATGTTGTTCCATCCTCGGGACCGAGAAGGGAAAACGGATTGGGAGGGGCGTTGTCATGCTTGTCCTTATACACCTTTGACTCCATAAGGGGGGAGACATTTCCTGTGTCATTGTCCTTGGCAAAATAGAAGACCTGATACATCCCTGGCTCTGAAAAGCCACCAAGGACTTTCCATTCCCATCGATCCAATGCATCGTTATTATAATCAATGGTAGGGGTTTTGGGAAGATCCAGATACGCCTGGCCTGATTCACCGGAACCAACCGGCACAAAGTCGGGCGGCTTTACCTCAACCCAGATGGTTGAAAATCCATAGTTATCATCCACCCGGGCCCAGAGATCCACTGTATCCTCACCTGACCCGAGAAATTGAGCCTGGGCCACGTGGGTCACGATTACATCCCCCGGGGCATTACCCGTCAAACTACTCACTCCGATAAAGAGATTGAGACTAACATCATAACCGTCACCATCCGGGTCGGAAAGATCGTTACTGCCCACTCCATCCCCGTTGTCATCCAGAAGGGGATGTTGCAATGATTCATCATAATAAGGGGCATTAACACTACCTGAGCCTGAAGAAGTGAAAACTTCAGTGAGGTCTACTGCCTCCTGAAAACATTTCTTTATCGATTTTCCAAAAGAGACGCTCTTGAAAAACTCTGATATAAAGTACTCTCCCTCCCGAATACGGTCATCATCAAGGGGACCTTTGTATGAAGACTCGCCCGGAGCGGCACTGGCGATGATTACCCGCTTGTCCCCGGAAAGATCGTCTATAAATGAACCGGAACGGCAAAATCCCAGGATCAAAACGATTTCCTGATCCGAGGCCTGGCCCGTCAAACCAGCCTGAAGCACATTAAGCCAGCCTGCAAGATCTGTGGAGGTGATGATATCAGGATGAATGTAGAAGACATCTTTAAGCCCATGGTCCAACATTACGATATAAAGATTTGCAGGTCTATTGTTCATTTTGTCCTTAGCCCACTGGGTGATGGCATCCTGAATTGCGGTTTTTGAAGGCATGTCGTCCACACCCGGCTGGTTTGTGTCGTAATTAAAGTACATAATATCATTATTGATGTCATCGTCCAGGAGTCCTCTCCCCTTCAATTTGTTGTATACAAATTTTATGGTCTTATTGTGAGAGGCAATGCCCTCCTCGGATGAGATCTTTCCCTGAACTAAAATCGCATATCCCGCAGTCTCCACCACACGCACCTGAACAAGGTCGGAATCTGATGAGGAATAGGCATCGTTTCCCGAAAAAACAGCCTTGATTGTCCACTCACCAAGTGCATTAAAACCATCATAATTCTGTAACAAAAAATGACCATGTTTTTCATTCGTCGTCACGGTTTGTGTGTCCGAGGTGCCATCAGGGCCGGTGATATCCAACTCAATCGAAATCCCTGAAAGGTTCCCACCGCAGTTGGGTTGTGGGGTGAATTTGCCGCTGATGGACACAAGGTCATTAAGCTTGATGGCGTGTGATGTCACATCGAGGGTCACACGACTTTCGGCCTTGGATACCTCAAGGGTCTGATCTTCGCTTGTAGCCCCTTCATAGGGATCATCTCCGGCCCAGCTTGTTCGGACGACCCATGTCCCGGCACATTGAATATCTCCGCACTCAAGTGGTGACTCTTCAAATTGGCCATTGATGTCCGCGAGGGTGGCCTTATAGACCGTGGGACCTGACGGTGGGATGAACTCAATGCTAATGCCCTTTCCTGCCTCGCCTGGTGAAGGACTGATATGTCCTGAGACGGTCAACAACTCTCCCTCTCCAAATGTAATATACGAGTGTGAGAGTTCACAAGTAATGGTGGTAGGTATCCTGTCCGTTAACTGATATATAGTGTAACTGTCTGAATCGATACTCCATAGATTACTGTCATCCCATGTCAGGCCCATGGGGCCTGTTCCCTGTGATTGAAAAGTATTCATCACGTTACCGTTGACATCTAACTGATATATCTCCTGCCTTGAGAAATCCGCACACCAAAGATACTGTCCATCCCACGCCAGACCCCTGGGGTCAGGCCCGGGAGAACTAAAAGAGGCTACCACATCCCCAGTGTCGGGATCTAACTTGAATATCTTGTTATTCGTGCAATCGGCTGCCCATAGGAAGTAACCATCCCAGGTCAAACCTGTATTGATATCCGAGGGAACTTCGAACGAAGTAATTATATTTCCAGATGAGTCAACTTTATAAAGGATATTCCCTTTGTCATCGGTCCCCCATGCATCAATAATCCATAAGTATGTTCCATCCCAGGCCAGATCCATTGGATCTCCGCATGGAGATGCAAAAGAAGAGACAACATTCCCTGATATCGACAGCTTATATATTGTGTCATTTAAGCCATCAGACAGCCAAAGATAAGTGCCATCCCAGGCTAAGCCACATGGAGAAGGGCCTGGAGAGCTGAAAAAATCTAATACAACCAGATCAATCGTAATACTTTTAACTTTAGTTCGAGTTAATCCATCCGGGTTTTTTACCTGGAGTCTAATATGTTTTGTGCCCCTCGACATATATTGATGAATTGCAGTCTTGTCTAAGGTATACGCCGTATCAAAAATGCCATCATTTTCCCAATCCCAACGTACTTGCAGGTCCGAGGTTGAAAATGTATTGTCAAAAGAGCAAGATGCATCGAGATTAAATAGTGTATCTTGGTTTCCCTCAGGCAGCACAGTGAAACATGCCACCGGTCCCCGGTAATTGACCTTAATATGTGAATCATTACTATCTGCCACACCATCTAAACCAATACCGACCGATTCTGTTCCGGACACATGACTGATTCTGAATATCAATACATCCCCATCTTGAGTTTGCAGATCAAGACCGTTTATGGTGTCACTTTCGGTCAAATAGGAATCGCTCGGTAATATACCCACATCAATTGTTTTTGTTGCTGCTGTTGTTAAATTTCCATCCTGATCGACAATAAATTCAATTTTCAGTGTCGCTAATGATTCACTCTCGACGATGTCAATATTGTAATAAAATGATCCGGAAATATCTCCTTCCAGATTAGTTTGCCATTCTATGCTTGTCGTCGCGCCTTGCGGATCTACGTATTGAATTATCCAGGGTATAGGATCGCCCATTTCATCACTCAGGAGATTATAACCCCGCAGATATAAAATTGCTTCGTTGAGGCTCTCTATGATGTAGGTACCAGTAATGATATCACTTGGATTCTCGCCGGTTTTGAATGCCCTTGCTTTCAATGTGGTTGTCTCGCTTAAGCTTATCGGCTCAATATATTGCGTGGAGCTTTCCGTCGGGTCGCTGCCGTCAGTAGTATAGGTGATAACCACACCTTCGGCTGCACAGCTAATCGTGACTTCCTGGCCTGGGGCATATACCCCTGGAAGAGGGGCGAATACCGGAGTTGGATCATATGCGCAGAGCTTGACATAGTTTTCATAATCACCATAAATGCCCCCTACTGAGTCAGAAAACGTGCCGCCATATATATGATATGTGATGGTATCTCCCGCCTGAAGGTTGATATTAACGTTTGCTGAGTGTGTATAAGGCTTAAAGGTGGTGTCTTGCACATACTGATCCCATTCGGCCTCCACATTACCATTGATCTTGACCTGGATATGAAAGGTACCACCAGAGGACTTACTAGCCAGAACCGACCTGACCTCTATGGTCTGAACCGTCATGTTATTTTCGGCATTAAAATCCCAGGAACGCCCATAGGAATAAATATGATAATATCCTTTTAACTCGTCAAAGTCATGTTGCTCGCACATAGCCCCTACCGCCGGCTCGAATGGGTCAACATTATTCAAGACTGCCGAGACCGTAACAACTTCACTTTCATTACCTGCCGCATCTCTTGCCTGGACGTGAAGGTACCATATGCCATCTACTCCGTTCTTGGTAGCTGTGTCTATGCTGGTAAAAGTGCCCTTGGGTGTCCAGGCGGCGTTCTGGTCGATTGCAAAACGGAAGGTAGCAGTTTCATTAGCGTCCCATGTCCAAGTCTTGCTCTGGGTGGGAGTAGTATCGTCCATCAGGCCTGTAAGCACCGGTTTCGTAGAATCCACAGTCCAGGTTGCGGTAGTAGAGCTATCTGTTGATTGCCAGTTTCCGGCATCGTCCCTTCCGATCACGAAAACCGTATGGACCCCATCGGCAAGCGCTGTTAAATTGATGTTCGTGGAAACAGGAATTTCATTGCTGTATTGTCCGTCATCCAGCTTGCATTTATAGTACGTTACACCTTCTCCACCTATAATGAGTGTCGCCTCCGTCTGATTGGTAATACCCGCCGGCCCGCCTGAAATAGTTGCCCCGCCTATTTTAGAATAGTGCAGAATCGCGCCGGAATCCCCCACGACAAATAGGTCGTTTCCGGAAGTGCCCCATACGGCGTTAAGACGTTCCCAACCCCAACCGCCGCTAAGTGGGTTAGTCATCTCACTCCATTGGTTGCCGTCATAGTGAAGTATCGTACCGTATGGCCCCACGACAAATACGTCATTTCCGGAGCTACCCCATACGCCGTTGAGCTTTTCGGTGGTGCCGCTACTCATCTCACTCCATCGGTTGCCGTCATAGTGAAGTATCGTACCGGAATCGCCCACAGCAAATACGTCGCTTCCGGAGCTGCCCCAAACAGCGTTGAGCCATTCGGTAGTACCGCTACTCATCTCACTCCACTGGCTGCCGTCATAGTGCAAAATCGTGCCGCCAGACGCGCCACACCCCACGGCAAAGACATCGCTTCCCGAGCTGCCCCAAACAGCCAAGAGACAACAATAAGTATCGCTGGTCATCTCGCTCCATTGGCTGCCGTCATAGTGCAAAATCGTGCCGGAATCGGCCACAGCAAAGACATCGTTTCCGGAACTGCCCCAAACGCCCAAGAGGCAACAATAAGTTCCGCTAGTCATCTTGCTCCATTGGCTGCCGTCATAGTGTAGAATCCAACCGCTATATCCCACGGCAAAGACATCGCTTCCGGAACTGCCCCATATGCCCATGAGTTGATCAGTAGTGCCGCTACTGATCTCGCTCCATTGGCTGCCGTCATAGTGAAGTATTCTGCCCCCATACTCCCCGGCAAAGACATCATTTCCAGAACTGCCCCACACAGCACTGAGATCATTGGTGGTGCCGCTACTCATCTCACTCCACTGGCTGCCGTCATAGTGCAAAATCGTGCCACTACCCCCCACGGCAAATACGTCATTTCCGGAACTGCCCCAAACAGCGCTGAGCCATTGCGTGGTGCCGCTACTCATCTCACTCCACTGGCTGCCGTCATAGTGCAAAATCATGCCGCCAGACCCGTCACACCCCACGAGAAAGACATCGCTTCCGGAATTGCCCCAGACAGCCAAGAGAGAACAGCCAGAGCCAGTATCGCTAGTCATCTCGTTCCATTGGCTGCCGTCATAGTGCAAAATCGTGCCGGGCGCGCCACACCCCACGGCAAAGACGTCATTTCCGGACCTGCCCCATACGGCGTTGAGACCTTTGGTGTTACTCATCTCACTCCACTGGCTGCCGTCATAGTGCAAAATCGTGCCCAATTCCCCCACAGCAAATACGTCGCTTCCGGAACTGCCCCACACAGCCTTGAGCCAGTCGGTGGTGCTGGTGCTCATCTCGCTCCATTCGCTGCCGTCATAGTGAAGTATCGTACCGGAAAACGCGCCGTATACGTATCCCCCCACGGCAAATACGTCGCTTCCGGAACTCCCCCATACGCCAAGGAGAATTGTCTCACTCCCCGTAAGTGGGTTACTCATCTCACTCCATTCGCTACCGTCATAGTGAAGTATCGTGCCGTAGCCCCCCACGGCAAATACGTCGCTTCTGGAACTCCCCCATACAGCATTGAGGCCAGCGTAAGTGCCGCTACTCATCCTGCTCCAATGGCTGCCGTCATAGTGAAGTATCGTGCCGGAATCCCCAACGGCAAACACCTTATTTCCCGAACTGCCCCAGATACCATTGAGGGTGTTTCCCTGAGGAAGGGGATTTTGCCACTCCCAGGCAGCATCCTCGCTGGCATTATAGGGAGGGGGAGGAGGAGGTAAGCCGGCATCCACACCAGCGGGGAAGATAGAAAGTACAAGTGCAAACCCGAATAATACAGAGGTTATCCTGAGTCTATTCATTCCAGTTCCTCCTTTTGACCGATTATCTGACTACAGGGTTAAGAAAAAAACATAGGGTCACATCTTAAATATTAAGTATTCTGTACAATCATTCCCTGGCTCAAGTCGCACCGCGCAACGTACCAGGCCATCCAGGACAGGCCCTCGGGAATTTCGCTCTGCGGACCTCATCTGGACGATACGACAGCGCAGGCGACGGTTATGTAGCCTCCACACGCAGGCCTTTTTGCAGGGGCCCCTCCCCTTTTGTGATCTTAGCAAGGCTTGTGTCTGGCTGAACGGAGATGATCTCCAAAACGAAATTCTCATCCACCGTTTTGAATCGTTGTCCCATCCTGGCCCCAACCTTTTGCCCGATGTTGATTGTAATCTCTTCGCCTTTCACTTCTGAAATCTTGCCGCGAAGGGGATAGCGTTTTTTGAGTTTTTCTATAAGGTTCTTAGCTAACTTCTCCGAAAGGACAGACACGGGGATAGCGCTTCCAAATGACTCATTCACTGCTGCTGCAATGCGGCCCGTCTCGGTCTCAATTAAACGCATGGAGACCTCGGTCCGGGGTCCGGAATAGACGATGTGGCCGGAAACGATGAGCCTTGCAGTCAGGATCTTCCCCAGCGACAACGCTGTGCTGCGGTCAATCAATTTGGAGGTCCCTAACTTTAATTCCTCAAGCAATTTAGCCAGAAGTGCACGCTCCACTACCTGGACCCGGCTGTGCTGGATAAGTTGGTCGGTGATGCCCGAGGCTAATAAACGATCCTCTCCTTCCTGAAAGGAGTACCCCTGGGTCTTGAACTCCATCAGCCACAGGGTTAAAGGTGGAGATGTCCAGCCATCAAACGGCAAGGCTCCTGGCGGTGATTTCATAGTCTCCAACAGGTCCTTGACCAGCCGGTCTATGCGCTCCTGCTTTTCCTGATCCCGGGCCAGAGCAACTTTTTTCCGGGTCTCGTCCGTGATCGCTGCCAGAACCTGATCTTTTGGTCCAAATTTCTGGGCCTGTCCCAGGAGGCTTAGCGCCTCATCATAATTTCCTCTGTCTTCAAGGACAAGTGCCTGGGACAAATAACCGAGCCTGCTCCCCGGGGCTACCTCTGTGGCCTGCTGGTAGTACTTTATGGCTCTGTCTGGTTGTTTTCGAAGCGAAGCGATACGCCCCAAACCAACAAGGGCGTTGGACTTCTCCAACTCCGTTCCCTTTGTGGCCTCAAGCGCCCTTTCATAGGCTCCTTCAGCCGCATCTAATTTCCCCTCTCTCAAAAAAATATTCCCACGTATCAGATGCGTCAAACGGACCTGGGGAGCTTTGTCCTCAAGAACATTGCAGGCATTCAATGCCTCCTCAAAATTGCCCTCGTTGTAATAAACCAGTGCAGCCCTTTCGTATTTTTCGGTCCCTTCTCTCAACAATCCAGGATAGCCCCAGAGCACCGTGGCCATTAGCAGAATCATCCCGGCAGCCACGGCCCACCAGGCCCGTTTCTTTCCTGGAACCTCCTTTTCAGCAAAATCAATCACCTCTTCCCGGGCCCTGACCTCTGCGCCCGGCGTCGTCACCCGGAGTGCCTCGGGTTCCTTTTCTGTCACGGCCGGCCTAATTTGTTCCATGTAATTGGACGTGGGATCTCCATACAGCAGATAACTTGCCCAGACGATGGTCTCTTCACCGTATTTTTTGATCAGCGCAAGGCGAGCTTTTCGTATGGCCTCACCTGTCGTCATACCGGAGAGCAAATGTTTATAAAATTCCATGGCAAAACGGCTGCTCGGTTCATCCAGTATCTCCCAGAAGGTTCCCACATAGTGTTTTACGCCCGCCAGAAGAAATGCGTTGCCCAATCCAAAGATCTCGTCCTGAAAACCCTCTTTTATGGCCCACCCCTCGGTGCGGGCCGATTGGCACGCATTTGAAAAGATGAGCGCAGGCATGGCCGCAGCACCGGCCATCTTTGTAATGTCCTGGGCCTTGAGATTGCCATCGGTCAAGCACCACCCGCTCTGTCCCGGATGTTGAGCATCGTATTCAGCATGACCGGCAAAGTGGACAAGGTCAAAATTCCTTATCTTTTCTTTGATAAAATGTGGTGTGATGTTGTCAGAGCGCAGGG
Source organism: Desulfobacterales bacterium (assembly GCA_023129535.1). Taxonomy (GTDB): domain Bacteria; phylum Desulfobacterota; class Desulfobacteria; order Desulfobacterales. Next base: position 14,810 of record JAGMBW010000087.1, on the reverse strand, counting down.
ATACATTGATCATGCCCTTAACTTGATCCATATAATCACGTATCTGAGTGCCCTCGGCATAGGCACCCTTCAAATCACCCATGGGGTCGGCCAAAATCAACATCTTTAAGGGCCAGGCCAGTACGCGACTCCTTGCGCCCAGCACCGTCTGCCGGGTCTTGACCAATCGGCCCATGTTGAACCGCTGGCAGAGAAATTGTTGGCCGTCATGAAGCAATTCCCATGGAACATGAACCAATTGATCATCTAAGTTCAGGCTCAAGTATTCAGCCCCGGTCTCTTTTAGCTTCTGCTTAACATTCAGCGTGAATAGCTCATCGTAGAATACCTGACCAACTTCCCTGAGCTTTACAAGGACCTCGCGACTCAAACGGCCCTGCCGATTGGCATTATTCAAAGTCTCTACGATTTCGCGGCACCGTGTTTCAATCCAGTCCATGGAAACCGGTACCTCCTCATAATGCCGGATGGTACTTGCCTCACCGGCCATGTGTTCATGAACGCTAATTTTCAGGCGATCCTTCTCCCGGGCGACCTCGAGCATGAGCACCTTTAACGCTAATTTGGCTTTCTTTTCGGCCACAGCCTCATAGGCTCGAACTGTTGGCTCAATATCCGAAACGATGTCCTCGTCTCGCCAGATCACCCGATAGAGTTCCAGTGGCTGGGCCTTTCCCTTTACCTCGACTGATCCGTGCCAGCGGCAAAGAATGTCCTCACTTCCACCAACCTGTTCATAAACGGCTTTGGATACAAGTATTTGATCCGGCCCGGCCTCACACTGGATGCGTGAGGCCACATTGACCACATCCCCGTAAACATCGGCCTCGTCCACCAGGGCCTCGCCTGTGTTGATCCCAACCTTGACTTGAATCCTGTCTGCAACCTCTGTCTTGCGGTTGTGTTCATCGAGGCCATTCTGGATATCGGCTGATGCCTTGACCGCGTCCAATGGGGTTTTAAAAGAGGCCATCACAGCGTCGCCAATGGTCTTGATCAACGTCCCCTGGTGTTCTTCTATGACAGGCAGAACAATGTCGTTGTGCCTCTGAAGCAAAGCCCGGCCACTGATATCCCCCCGTGTATCCATATGCTTCGTAAACCCGCATATATCAGAGAAAAGGATAGTCACTTCCTTCTTAAACTTTTCATGAAGCATGCGCTCAAGACGCTCCCGCTCCCGCAGGATCTCTTCAATATTCGTCGATACGCTCCCCGCCCCTTTGGTCTTATCTTCCCCCATGGCCGGCCTCCTTGACCTCAAAATAGTACCTCCCGAGCATCACGCCATCCCTCGCAAACGAGAGGTTGTAATGTCCAAAAGGGATGTCCTCAAACAGCACATAAGCGTCGTTCGCGAGATATGAGCAAATCTCCCTTTCATCTTTTTTAAGAGTAACCCGGACCATTTTCTGAGGCGTGTTATCCCCCTGCAACCTGAACGTATGAGAATTTCCCTTCTCGGAATCCGGACCCAAAAAATCCGCAATCCGCAATCCGCAATCCGCAATCAATTTGACCCGGATGTGCGCTTTGTTTTCGCCTGTTTTTTCGACTTCGATTTCTGTATCAATATCCTTAAACGTCTTCCTCAGGTAAATAAGATTTTTAGCCATTCTTATCTTAGAGCCCCGGATCGGCTCAAGTTGCCATCCTGTGCGTGCTTTCAGACTGAAAAGATCCGACATCTTTGAACGCACGTTTCTGACGGATCGCTTGATCCTTTCGATGTAGAAATTACACGACGTTGATCTCTGCTTCTTTACAAGGCGCACAGCAGCTCCGGTCACCTCCTCTGGCAGCGAATTTAACTTAGCCCGATCTCCGCCTCGCAAAAGGCTGTTTGTCACCACAAGCTCCTCCAGACAGCCCTTACAGGCCGAAAGGTGTTCTTCCATCTGAGACCTCTCTTCATCAGAGAGACGGCCCTCAAGATAGTCGGCAAGCATTTCCTCGTCAGGACACAGTGTTTTCATTGTAAACTCCCTTGGTTGAACCCGTTTGGTCCGTTGAGCCGGTTTGGTCATTTGTCATAGGGCTGCGCTACCTTTAGCTATTGGCCCTTAGCTATTAGCCAAACGTGGCCGGCAGGCCCTTTGTCATTTGGTGTCAGTTGGTGGTTGTCCGTTGTCCGTTGCCACAAAGGGAAAACATAGGTGCAACCGACCACTGACCACTGACCACTGACCACTGACCACTTCTTTATTATTAATAGACACAAGCCCACGCGTTTTCTTACATTTAATCCACAGATTTCGCAGATTACACGGATTACTCTAAACACTTGAAGCGCGATGCGAAATCTGTAGGGTTTAATTCCCCGCAGCTTGCCGCGATAGAAAAGATAAAACACTTATTTTGATACCCCGCGGCTTGCCGCGGGGTAGTTCATTACTCGTAACAGTTCACCGCAGAGATGCAGAGACCGCTGAGGTTTTTTTAGCGGCAGCCGAAGCCACCGCCGATTTTAACCGCTGAATCGCCCGGTGTTTGACTGTATAAGCATTATCGGTGGAAATTTGCATGGTGGCAGCAACTTCCGCAATAGGGAGCCCCTGGTCAAAATGGAGCTTCACGAACAAGCGTTCTCTTGAAGACAACATACGCATCGCGTCTTGAAGCAAACGCTCCCGTTCCGCCTGCTCCATGACCGCCCACGCTTCCATCTCATCCCCCTTGAGGCCGGGTGCCTCTTCAAGCGGTATCCGCTTTTCCTGCCAGACCATGGCGTCAACGCCTTTTTTCCTGATATGATTCAGCACGATTCGAACTGTGACAAGCCTGATCCACGATGCAAGACTGCAGCCATTTCGCCCCTGATACTGCCTGAGTTTCTTGCACCCCTGCTCAAAGAGCTGCAAGAATACCGTGTTGTGCAGGTCCTCAAGATCCTGTCTATTAAAGGAAAGATGTTTTACCCAAAAGGTATACTGAATGGCTCGCCAAACCAGACCAGAAAATTGCCGGACCAAGGTTTCCGACGCTTCCATGTCGCCTGAAAAACACCTGGCAAGGAGTCCTCGGTCTTCGTCGTAAGAAGGGATATGATTGGTCACAGTTTTGGCCACCTCAACATTTCTGTAGGAGCTGCATCCTCGCGGTCGCGATTAAGAACTCAGGGGCTTCGCCCCAATTGGAGTATTGGAGTAACGGACTACTGGAGTCGATGACACAAATTGACAGTCAGTAAAAGCTCTTTGATGTTCCGCCTTGGGCGGATAGAATTGATACTGGTTACAATGCGTTGCGTTGTAACCTGTCCGCCGGACGCTCTGTGTCCCGATCAGCGTGGAATACGCGTAGCTATTTTAAGCGCGCAGAGCGCCCATCGGTATACGTTCCCACGCAGAGCATGGGAACGAGAACGTGATATAGGCACTCAACAACGGACAACGGGCCACTGACAACGGACACGTAAGGCTCATTCCGTTATAACCCTATCCAGGCGTTTGACAGCCCCTTTTTTAACATCAAATAATTCTCCTTTTGACATCCCGGGCATCACCTGCGTTACACGTGCGCGTCCTATGATGATATTATCCGATCCAAGTATCTTTCCGGTGACCGGATGTTTTACAGGTTCTTCGCGGTACACAATGAGTCTTCTTTGAAGCTTTATCTTGTTCTGCCCAATATCAGTAAATATGTATTTGCCCTTTTTCTGAATCACTAAGCCATCCAGCAAAGGGAAGTCCCGATGAAATTTGACAGCCATCCCTTCGGCCAGAGACCTTAAGGCCGGAAGATCCTTAACTTCATCGTACACGTCCTCGGTGGCCAGGATCTCCGACGTTTCGGCATCAATCATCCGGCCCACTATTTCAATCCCTGTACGGGTTTCAATAATGCTTCCGGTGATGATGGACTGGGCAGCAAGTAGCCGGCCCAGACGCAGGGCCGTGCTTTTGTCAATCAACTTTGAGCGGCTGAGCTTCTGTTCCTGCAAGATTAAATCCAGCTTATCCCTTTCAACCACCCGAAAACGATTTTGATTCACCACGCTATCAATCAAATTATCTTGAAAGGAAAGGCTGGCTTCCGAAATAGTCCCCTTCTGCTCAAAAGGCAGAACAGTCAAACTCAAGCGCTCATCTAACTGAAGGGCCTTAGGCACATTTCTTATGATAGAAATTCTCTTGGTTGCACGATTTCCGGCCTCATCCCCGGCCTCAATGACGATATTATTTTCCCCCTTCTGAAGATCCGCCAGGTGACTGAAAAAGACTCTGAGGCCCTTGCGGCGTAGTATGGGAACTTGATTGATTGAAAGACTTACGATCTTGCTCTCATCCATTATCTGCCCTTCAATATACACCTTTTCCAGGAAAACAGTCTGAGTATCGGTCCAGCCCTTCAGCCTGATGCTTGGAGGACGTGTATCCCTGGAGCCAAAAAGCCCGGCCAGGAGGCCGATGCTCGCATCCGAATCCGCGCAGGCAAGCAAAACGGGCGTCGCGATTTTGGATTTTGGATTTTGGATTTCGGATTTAAGGAACGAAATTCGGGCAGATGTCTGGTTTCCTAAACGATCTTTGGCTACCAGGTCCAGCGTGTCAGTATCTGTTGTCAGCCTCCTGGTGAAAGGGACCTCTGTGCCTGCCTCGACAGCAAGCACCTGGCCGTTGATAGTGAGGGAAGATACACCAGCCTCATCATAGATCGAGCCGCAAATCGTAACTCTTCTCCCCGGTCCGGCTTGATCTATCTGTAAATCCTCCAGCGTAATCATTGGCCCTTCCCGATCAACACGGATGCTTACCTGGCGTTTTGTGACCTTTCCCAAAAGGTTTTTCGCCGCCACCTCAATGATATGCCTTCCTTGAAAAAGCGGAAGATTTTCCTTAAAAGCGATCCTTTTTTGCGATCCCTCCAAAAAAAGGGGTACTCCTTTGATCGTAATGGCCGCTACATATTGTTCGTCTTCGGCAACCCCGGAGATAACCACAGGATCTTCTCGTGTCCAGACCTCATCGGTCTCAAAACTGAGGGTGATACGAGGCGGAGTCACTTCTTTTGCCTCCCGTTCAATCAATGCCTTGCGGACGCGGTCCAGGTAGAATCGGGCCTTGGCAGAAGGAAACTGGCTCAATGATAGCTCCAATTCCCTTCTCGCTCCCTCCAGACTTCCCGCCTCATAATAGACGATGCCCAGCTCCCTGTGGGGAAAGTAATCCACAAAGTGCATCCCGTAGGTACGCGCCATCCGCTGATCTTTTTTGCGCTGCCGAATGGCCTCTTTCAGATCCCTAAGGGCCTCCTGATAGAATTCCCCGTCTGCATAAGAAACCCCCCGCTCGTAGTAATTCCACCACCGGTGCCGAAAGGCTCCCCGAACCTTCCCGTATTCCTCGCCGTCTTTTCTGTAAACGGTCCCGGCGGTCTGCCCGGCACACCCACAGAGTGAAAACAGGATCACTAATGTGATGACACATAGAATATATGCTCTCACCTTTTTCATCTTGATATCAACAACCTCCAATCCAGAGTGCGTGGGGAGCGACCTGTGTGTTGTTCCCCAAATATCAAAAATGATAGATAACCGACATATAGACGGTATGCTGATCCACATCCTGTGAAGAATCTGCATTGCCCACTCTGGTTGTTCTGACATCCCGACCGAACCGGTATTGATAGGCAATGTCAAAGACGATCTTTTTATATGCAATGCCGGACCCAAGACTGAACCCGTAAAAATCATCCGGATTTCCTTCAGATGGCTCCGGATCATAGAAAATTCCCGCGCGCAGCGGGATAACCGTTCTTTCTCCGATGATCAGATATTCACCGCCCATTCTGACCTGTGTGGTCGCATCAACCTTAGACTCGGCCTTAAGCCCGCCTGTAATGGGATTCATTTCATTCCCTTCGGCATCGTGCAAGACATAATCATCCCATTCGGTTCGATAGATATCCAGGTCCAGGGTCAATGCGTCGCTTACGCGCAGGGCCAGACCGAGGCCGTATGACATGGGCATATCCAGTGTGACCGACTCCGAACGATGAATCTCATTATGAGAATCGCTACCAGGACTCGTGGGAAAGGTGATGGTGGAATCAAACTCATAGTCGTGATGAAGCTTCGCCTGAAAGGGGGATTTTAGTACAGCCCCAAGCGTCAGCACACTGTTTATGTTCCACATCAGGCCTACATTGAAATTGGTGTTATGCCAATGGAAGGGATCAAACAGGTCAAACCGCAGGCCATCCATCTCGTATTTTTCATCGATCCGCGTCTGGACCTTGAATGGAAAGCCGACAAAGGTGCCACTCCCATGGGATCGATAATTTGACTCCCACATGTTCTCACAGAGACCGTGATCCCAGAAATTGAGCGTCAGACCAAATGAGAGACTGGGGGTCACCTGAAAAGCAAAGGTTGGGGAGATGGTTCTGAAAGCACCCGCCTGATCATACTTGATATTATTCTGCAAACTGAGTGGAGGGCCTACTGTATCTATAAAACTGTAGCTGAAACTCACCTGCTTGTTGAAATCGTACAGGTGCTGGAAATTCAAGGACGCAATCATGTTCTTGTCAAAGAGGGTAAACGGGTAGGCAAGGCTAAAGTAATTGACCTCACAGGTGGAGACCCGCTGGGGGCCGGAGGCCTCAGGAAAGGCTTGATAAGTGGTATCTTCCGTGCGGTGGTTATAGGCCCCCACAATAGAGACCTCGGGCGTTTCAAGCTGAATCAGGCCGGCAGGATTCCATGAAGCCGCTGTGGCATCGTCGGCCACACCGATAAAGGCCCCGCCCATACCCAGGGCTCTGGCCCCGGAACCTACAGGATTGGGAGAAGAAGAGATCTCAACTGTCTGGGTAATCTGGCCCCAGGCTAAAGAAACTGACAGGCTGAAGACTACCACAATGAACGTAATAATCCATTTCATCATCCCCCCTCTTAACCGACCTCGTAGGGAAGAGTGTAACCTTGATAACGGCCAACGGGCTAACCGGCAAACGGAGTAACCGGATATTCACTCTATCATATTATAGACACTATTCCCCCCCCCATTTCTTACATTCCAAATTTAATGATCTCGTAAGAAGTCCCGATGTTGGACCTAAAACCGAAAAGCTCACGCATAAGCACCTGTAAATACTGGATTCCCGCCGGAGTCTACCCCGTGGATTCCCGCCTTCGCGGGAATGACGCACGGGGCGGGAATGACGCACGGGGGTAATTACGACCTGGAATAGAAAAACCATCATGATTCCCCACAGGAACATTTCCAGGAGCAGGTAAAAGTGAAGTCAACCACAGATTTCACTCGCGGCAAGACATGCACGATGGGGCCTTGAATCCTCCGGAACCTGTAGGAATACCATGGGGCCTGACGTTTCCAATAGACATGAGCTTTTTCACTTTCTTGCCATGGCATTTGGGGCATTCCGGTGGAGGGTCTTTTGGAGAAAGAAATAGTTGTTCAAACTGGCAATCACATTCTTCACACACATATTCGAATATGGGCATCGTAAATTCCTCCTTATGCAAATTTTTTTAATTCCTCAATTCCTCAATCTTTACCCCGTGAAATGCAGAGCATATTTCACTGGGGCCTTAATCCCGCCAATTCCTGCAGGACATAAATCACCTCTGCCAGCCCGATCTTTCCGTCTCCATTCACATCCGCGCCAGATGATGCATAGTCCGAACGAATGCCGGCACGATTCATCCTAAATCCCCCTTTACAAAAGGGGGACTTTAGAGAACCACTCACTCGCCAGGACCGCAAACCTCCCCTCTCTGATCGCAGCCCGGATCTGGCGCATCAACGATTCCAGGAAGTACAGATTGTGAATGGTCGCAAGGCGTATCCCCGAAAGCTCCCGGGCCACAAATAGATGTCTCAGATAAGCCCTGGAGTAATTGCAACAGGTATAGCAATTGCAGTCCTCACCAATCGGGCGAGGATCGTCCTTAAATTCCGCATTCAGGATATGGATCCTGAACCGGTCCGCCTCCTTAACAAAGAGCGTTCCCGTGCGGGCCATCCGCGTCGGTGCAACGCAGTCGAACAGATCAATGCCTCGCTTTACCACCTCAAAGATGTCTTCTATCTCGCCGATTCCCAGAAGATGCCGTGGCCTATCTTGTAGCAGGAGAGGAATCGTCCATTCCAGGACCTGGTGCATCTCCTTTTTAGACCTGCCAAGAGAGCCGCCGATGGCATAGCCGTCAAAGCCCTGTTCTGCAAGAAATGTAGCGCTCTCTCGCCTCAAATCCCCGTATGCTCCACCCTGAACGATTCCAAAAAGCGCTTGAGTGTTGTCAGAAGTACGCTCAAATTCCGCCAATGCGCGCACGACCCAGCGGTGAGTGCGCTCCATGGCTGCCCTGGTGTAATGGTAATCGTGGAGTGGCGATGTGCATTCATCCAGCACAAAAATGATATCTGCACCTAATTTTCGGTCTATGTCCATCACACGTTCAGGCGTGAACCGATGTCGTGACCCATCCAGATATGAGACAAATTCGACCCCGTCCTCATCCACCTTCACCAAGGGTTTCCCTTTTTTCGACCTGAAATGCCCTCCGCGATCCGTCTCCTCCGGGAAGATCGGTGCAATCTTCCCCACCCCATGTTCTTTACCTGCACCGTGGCTAAAAATCTGAAACCCGCCAGAGTCGGTCATCAATGGACCTTCCCAACTCATGAATCTATGCAGCCCTCCCATCCTTTCTATAAGATCTTCACCCGGTTGGAGGTGGAGATGGTAGGCATTGGTGATAATCACCTGGTTTCCGATTTTACGAAGATCGTCCACCGACACAGCCTTCACCGTCCCCTGGGTGCCGACAGCAACGAATGACGGGGTTTCGATGGAGCCATGGGGAGTAACCAGTCTCCCGGCCCGTGCCTCCCCTTCTTTTGCTAACACCTCAAATAAAAACATCAGTAAAAAATGGTCAACGTCCGATGATAAGGTCTTGCCCTGTACTCCTCATGCTGACCCAGATTCCATAAGATCCAATCGATCTCAAAGGCCCTCAATCCCTTTCCCATCCGCTCCAGTTCCTGCCGGATCAGCTCAACCGCCCAGATGGTATTGGCCCTGATCTCAACCCCTTCAGGACTTCCTGCCTCAAGGTAGATCTTTTGATCCACCTTTTGCGCCAGAGCTTGCGCATAATGCAAGATCCCCAGATGACGCAGCACTTGAGGTAGCTTGTAATCGGCGAACGCTGTCAACTGATCGATATCCTCAAAACTACCCCAGTCTTTGCCATCGAATGCTCCATACAGATCAGCAGCAAATATTTGCGCCCGCTTATAAAAAAAGACTTTGCAACCGAGGTATTCTGCGACGTCCCGGAATGATGGCAATTTTTTGGCTAATAACCTGACCAGTTTTACTGCCGAGCCTCCGGCAGTCTCCACCAACTTGACAGCCTCCCCACCGTACTCTTCAAGCAGAACGTGGCCCAGTTCATTCAGGTTTTGCAAACGATGTTCTAAAAGTGGCAATTCCCCCCGTCCATCCAAAAGCTGTTTCAACTCACGTAAAGTGAGCTCAGCCAGAAACTCGGCCTCGGTGATCGGAGCCCCTGACCTGACAGCCTGTGTAAGAGAGGCAGCCAGAGCATAATAGCCGGAAAGCTTTTCCGATTCGTATTCTATCTCCCACCTGACCTTTCCCATTACCGGCCAGAAGCAGAAGTTGAGGCTGTCCAGGACAAGAAGGTAAGAGACCGTGTCCTCACCACTGCCGCAGAAGTGGTAGAGGCAGTCCCAGCGCGGCGCTTCGATCCCATCTGCAAGCACTTTCCGGGAGAAATGGACTAAGGCCTGTTTGTTAATCCGGACGTGGCGGCTCTTTTTTGTTACATTCCTGGCAGTCTTGAGTATTTCCCACATACGGCAAAGACTTTCACCTTTGGGCATCGTTCATTTACTGCTTTACACTTTTTCATGATGAGCCGAAGAAATTGTAATGGCCGCAAAAATGCGCAAAAGGCGCAAAATACAACTTAGGGGCTTCGCCCCAATTGGAATGTTGGACACGAAGTGAAGCTGAAGCATAGCGCTATAGTGGAATTTCTTTTCCGCTTCTTATTCCCAATATTACATCATTCTATTATTCCTCATTTCTTAAGCCTCAAACCATTTTGCGCTTTTTGCGACTTTTTGCGGCAAATTCTCGTTTTTAAAAGTGTAAACTACTTTTGCGGCTATATGAAGGATGTCCACCTTTGCGTCCTCTGCGGCTCGAACGAGCGTAGCGAGTGGGCGGTGAACTATTACGAATTATCATGGATGTCACATAAATATGTCTATCACATCTTAGCGTGAAGCGTCAAACCCCCTCGACACTTGGTGATCGAGTGCCAGTAGAAGGGAGCGTCTTAAAGAGAAAGCGCGAGGGGTGCCCGCGTCTTTCGTAAAAGAATCTGTTGACAAAATAGTGGTGAATAAGTATATTTCAGTTTTGAAAAATCGAGTTGCTCTGGAACTAATCCCCCATCTGGAACAACGTTCCAAATGAGGGGTTTTTTTGTTGAGGAAACACCACCATGAAAAACCACATCCAGAAAATAAGAAACATCGGTATTAGTGCGCATATTGATGCGGGTAAAACCACGCTTACCGAGCGAATCCTGTACTACACCAGGCGAATACGTGCCATCCACGACGTCAAAGGAAAGGATGGCGTGGGGGCAACAATGGATTTTATGGAACTTGAGAAGGAGCGTGGTATCACCATAACCTCTGCTGCCACGTACTGTGAATGGCAGAATCATCATATCAACATAATAGACACCCCCGGCCATGTCGATTTTACAATAGAAGTTGAACGATCTCTCAGAGTACTCGACGGAGGTATACTGGTTCTGTGTGCGGTAGGTGGAGTTCAGTCCCAGTCTATTACTGTCAACCAGCAGATGGCCAGGTACGAAGTGCCGTGTATCGCTTTTATCAACAAATGCGACAGAAGCGGGGCAAATCCTTTTCGGGTCATTGATCAGCTTAGAGAAAAGCTGGGCCACAATGCAGTGGCCATCCAGATTCCTATTGGTCTGGAGGCAGATTTTAACGGGGTTGTGGACCTTATTGCTAGGAAAGCGATCTATTTTGATGGTGATAATGGAGAATGTGTGCGTATTGAGGATATACCGGAGGATCTTCTTTCAGAAGCTATGCAAAGGCGGGAGGAACTAATCGATGCAGCTTCGATGTTTTCGGATGAACTGACAGAGGCTGCCCTTGAAGGTGATGTGACTGAAAATCTGCTTGTTCGTGCCATACGTAAGGCAACTCTTACCCGTGAAATGACACCGGTCTTTATGGGATCCGCGTACAAAAACAAGGGAGTCCAGCCTCTCCTTGACGCTGTGACAAAATTGCTGCCCTGCCCGTCTGACGTGGAAAACCAGGCACTCGACACGGACAAAGATGAGGCAGTGATCACCCTTTCTTCTGATCCGCAAAGCCCCCTTGTTTCCCTTGCCTTCAAACTGCAAGACGGACCTTACGGCCAGTTGACATATATACGTGTATATCAGGGAACTCTTGCTAAGGGCGACGCGATACTAAACGTCCGTACCGGAAACAAGGTCAAGGTAGGCAGGGTTGTGCGAATGCATGCGGACCAGATGGAAGATATCGAGGTAATGCCTGCCGGATATATTGGAGCCCTTTTCGGTATCGACTGTGCTTCCGGAGATACTTTTGTGGCTCCAGGTATCAGTCTGACCATGACATCCATGCATGTGCCGGATCCGGTCATCTCCCTTGCTATTGTGCCGAAGGATAACGAAGCTGAGGTGAATGTGTCCAAGGCCCTTGCCCGCTTTACCAAGGAGGATCCAACTTTCAAGGTGTACGTCAGTGACCAGACCGGGGAAACGATTATCTCCGGCATGGGAGAACTCCACCTTGAAGTCTACCTGGAGCGGATGCGTCGGGAATACAAGGCCGAGGTGACGACCGGTATGCCTCGTGTGGCCTACAGGGAAACAATCACCAGGATGGGTGAATTTAACTATACACACAAGAAACAGACCGGTGGAGCCGGCCAGTTCGGCCGCGTGGCAGGTTATATGGAACCCATTACCGAAGAAGATTTTGTATTCGAAAACAAGGTAACCCGAGGCGCTATTCCAACCCAGTTCATCTCCGCATGTGAAAAGGGTTTCAGAAAATGCCTTGCAAAGGGGCCTAAGATGGGATTCCCCATCACCGGCATCAAAGTGGTAATCAATGACGGGTCGTCACATCCCGTTGACTCTTCTGATATGGCATTCCAGGCAGCAGCGCGTGGCGCGTTTCTGGAAGCCTACGCCAAGAGCGAGCCGGTTATTCATGAACCCATCATGAAAGTCGTGGTGGAAACACCGACTGAGTTTCAGGGTGCGGTCATGGGTTCTTTGAATCAGCGCCGGGGAATAATTGTAGGCGCACAGGACGAAGGCCCCACGTCTGTTATTGAAGCCCGGGTTCCCCTTGCAGAGATGTTTGGCTATTCAACTGTTTTGAGATCAGCAACTCAAGGCAAGGCCCAGTTTACCATGGAGTTTGCCACCTACAAACAGGTCCCGAAAGCCATCGCAGATGAACTGGCTAAGAAGGCCGCAGAAAAAAAGAAGAATGTTGCGTAAAAGGGTGATTTACCTTAAAGAAAGGAATTTCATTATGCTTAAAAAGGATCTTATCCTGCGCAATCCTTTGAGGCTCATGGGACATGAGGCCGAAGACATCCTCCCTGAAGGAGGATTTGGTGCTGTGCTGGCACGTGCTGGTGTGGGTAAAACAGCTCTTCTGGTGCAACTTGCCTTAAACAGCCTGCTTAGGAACAAGAATGTCCTTCATATCAGCCTGGATGACCCCGTAAGCAAGGTTTGTCTTTGGTACGAAGAGGTTTTCCGCAATATTGGAAATCAATACAATGTTAAACAGATAGACCAGCTCTGGGAGGCCATACTGCCACACAGGTTCATCATGACCTTCAAGATCGAGGGTTTCAGTGTGCCCAGGCTCGAGGAAAGGCTAACCGACCTCACAGAACAGAGTATATTCTTTCCCCAGATGGTCCTGATTGATGGACTCCCTTTTGATGAAACAGTAAGAAACACCCTTTCCGATTTGAAAACCCTTGCAAAAAACTATTCAATGCATGTCTGGTTTGCCGTTCGCACCCACCGTCATGAAAAGCCAGGGCCGGACGGCATGCCGGCCCCTCTTTTGCGAGTTGCTGATCTGTTTGAGGTTGCAATACAGCTCCAGCCCGTAGAAAAAGAGATCCACGTCAGGGCTTTAAAGGGAGGAACTGCGCTTTCAGATCATCCCGCATTGCTACTGGACCCTTCAACCATGCTAATTAATCTCGGAAATTCTACAACTTAGTGAAATTCCTGCGACGGCGACGGGAATTTTGTATGGGAAAAAGATTTGAAGATGGAAGGAAAACAGGCAGGCAGGATCATGGCCAAAAGCTGGGCCTCGTGGCCATTACTTATATCGATATGTAATTCTCCCCCGAGACAAGTCATACGGCGAGAGTTGTACAGTTACGAGGTCTCCGGGCAAAATTTTGATAGAGTACTTCCGCATCTTTCCACAGGGATGCGCCAGTATCTGATGTTTATTCTCCAACTCCACCTTATAGGTGCCATGGGACATGTTCTGAATGACCTTGCCCTTTACCTCGATGGCTTCTTCTTTTTCAGCCATAATCAATTCACCCCCTCTTTATTGACAAAAAAGGAAGAAGCTATCAGCCACTCCCTTTCAAGGATTGTAAAAAAGCAACCACTTAGCGCTTTGAATACTGGAAGCGAGCTCGTGCGCCTTTTTGCCCGTATTTTTTCCTCTCTTTCACCCTGGCGTCACGCCTAACAAGCCCCGCCTTCTTTAGTATGAGTCTGAACTCTGGATTGAACTGAAGCAAGGCCTTCGTAATACCATGCCGAATGGCAGCTGCCTGTCCGGAAATACCACCACCACCGACATTGACTTTAACGTCAAAGCTATCATAGGTGTCTGTCAGGACGAGAGGCTGTTCTACGACCATTTTGGCGGTCTCTCTGCCAAAATAATCTTCAATGGTTCGATTGTTGATCGTGATGATGCCTTTTCCAGGCTTAAGCCACGTTCTGGCCACAGAAGTCTTGCGTTTTCCGGTACCGTAATAAGGTTCTGCCATAAAACACTCCAATAGTATTTCGGATTTTAGATCTCGGATTTGGGATTTAACCAAAACCGCATTATAAACTCAACGAACCCAATAAACCCGATTATGGTTGCAGTCTTTCAGGTTGTTGTGCTACATGCGCATGCTCGGGTCCAGCATACACCTTTAGTTTTTTTAGCATCTTACGCCCAAGCCTGTTCTTGGGAAGCATCCCCCTAACCGCGTGAATCACCAAATTCTCAGGGCGCTTTTGCAAAACTTCCTTGGCGGTCATCGACTTAAGCCCCCCGACATAACCGCTGTGGCGATAATAGACCTTTTTATCCCATTTCTTGCCGGTCAAGGCGACCTTATCAGCGTTTATGACAATGATGTGGTCGCCAGTGTCAACGTGCGGTGTATAGATGGGCTTATGCTTTCCCCGAAGGCGCGTAGCAACAAAAGTGGCCAGTCTGCCCAGAACGCAGCCGGTGGCATCTACAACGTACCACTTTCTCTGTACCTCCGCTATTTTTGCACTGTATGTCTTCATGATTGAATTTTTTGGTTATGACTCAAACTAAAAAAAATATTACTCTTTCAGTTCTTTGTCAACAAAAAAATGAAGGCCCAGCAATTCTGGGTAAAAACCTTTTTGAAGCTCCCCGCAGCGCGCGAAGCACTGCCGCCAGGCAGAA
>JAGMBW010000086.1 GCA_023129535.1 Desulfobacterales bacterium | reverse complement strand
TCTATGAGGATATGGATGCCCTGAAGGTGAAACGGGCGACCGTGGAGCCCAGGGCCATGGACCACATAGGTGAGATCATTGGTGTGGTCGAGCGCCTGATTTCTCGCGGTCATGCCTATAAGGCCGGAGGAGATGTGTTTTTTGCTGTAGAGACGTTCAAGGATTACGGTAAGCTGTCTGGCCGCAGGCTTGAGGAGATGCAAGCAGGAGCGCGTGTAGAGGTGGATGAAAAGAAGCGCAATCCATTTGATTTTGTGCTGTGGAAGGGGGCAAAGCCGGATGAGCCAATGTGGGACAGCCCCTGGGGAAAGGGTCGGCCCGGCTGGCACATTGAGTGCTCGGCCATGAGCACTCACTTCTTAGGCAATCATTTTGATATCCATGGAGGTGGCAAGGACCTGATCTTTCCCCACCACGAAAACGAAATCGCTCAATCTGAAGGGGCCTTTCGTGAACAGTTCGTAAATTTCTGGATACACAACGGGTTTGTGAATATCAACCAGGAAAAGATGTCCAAGTCGCTTGGGAATTTCATGATGATCAAGGAGATCCTGAAACAATACCACCCCGAGGCCGTCCGACTGTTTCTTTTGTCCAATCACTACCGTAGCCCCCTCGATTTTACGGATCAGGCAATGGTCGAAGCCGACGCCGGCCTTGAAAAGATCTATGCATTGTTGCACAGGATTGATGGAACCCTCGGCTCATCCGAACCTGCGGGGGATGGGCAAGGCCTGGGAGGTCTCTGGGCAAGCTTTTGTGAGGCCATGGACGATGATTTCAACACAGCCCGGGGTATTGGGCTTATTTTTGAGACGGTTCGACAACTGAATCGATTCATGGATGATATTGCCGGAAAGCCGGGTGAACGGGATGAGGGAAGGCTTCAATCCGTGCGCTGTGATTTACTGCGTATAGGCGGCGTGCTGGGTATCCTCACCGAGGCTTCATCTCAATTCTTTGAACAAAGGAAGGCCGATGCTCTCCGGCGGAAGGGAATTGACACGGCTCTGGTAGAGCGCCTTATTGGGGAACGAGCTCTGGCGCGGCGTGAAAAAGACTGGGCCAGGGCCGACCGCATACGCGATGAGCTTTCTGCCATGGATATTTTGATTGAGGATCAACCCGAAGGCACGACGTGGAAGGTCAAGTAGCCAAACCAACACATAGAATCAGCAAGATTCGAATCTACTCGATAAATGGCAATTTGTCCTTATAAAATCGTTTCACGATTTTATATATCTATGACTTTGCCTGCGCCTCCATCCAACCATTTATCGGGGTAAAGCTTCTTTATCTCTTTCTGGTACTGGGTGCAATGGCAGGCGCAGACTGAATGCACATCTTTGAGAAGATCAAATTCACGAAACCCGTGGAGCCCCCCGATGAGTGTGGAGACTTTGCCATAGGACGAGGCAGCCTTCAGGATGGGGCCTACACCCGGATGGGAACACCCTGCGATCACAACCAACCCCGCGTCGGTCTTGACTACAAGGGATTGTTCTATCCCCATCAGTTCGCCGGTAGAAAATACGTTGGCGGTGATCTCAATAGGTTCCTCCACCTCAACTATCTTTCTATCAGGAAGGACAGGCCGAAAGGAGGCGGGGAGATAGAGGCTGGCGCATCGGTTGACTTTCAGCAATTCCCGGAGCCCGCCCGTGTGATCCCAATGGGCGTGGGATATGGCTATGATATCAATGGCTGCGGGATCAATACCAAGTTTTTCAATATTGTGCAGAAGTATGGTGCCGCTTGCGCCAGTGTCAAAGAGGATCCTCGGGGTATTTTCGATCTCAATATAGCAGGAAAAACCCCAGTCAGATAAAAGGTCTTTCCTGTACAGCGTGTTGTCGTAAACAAGGGTAACTTTCATGTGATAAGCCTCCTTTCATAATTGTTTGTTGTGTCTGTTGTGTCTGTTGTGTTTTGACTCAATGGACCCAATGAACCCAATAGACTCAATAGACTCAAGAGACTCAAGAAACCCAACGAACTCAATAAACTCAACAAACTCAATATTGTCTCCTGGCCGTTGAACGCTTGGCTCGAAAAAAATCCTGGATCAAGTCTCCGCATTCCTTTTCGAGCAGCCCTGCCTGGACATCAATTGTATGGTTTAGACCGGTGTCGGTAGCCAGGTTGTAACGAGATCCTGCCGCACCTGATTTGGGATCCTTGGCCCCGAAGACGATCCTGGCAACCCTTGCTTGCAGCAGCGCACCCATGCACATGATACAAGGCTCAATAGTGACATAAAGTGTAGTCTTTACCAGCCGATAATTTCTAAGGGCCCTGGATGCTGCTCGTAAGGCCAGAATTTCCGCATGGGCCGTTGGATCGGAAAGTGCGATGGTCCGATTGTGGGCTTTGGCCAGCACAGTGCCATCCTGGGCAACCAGGACAGCCCCTACTGGCACCTCGTCTTCACTGGCCGCCTGTTGTGCTTCCAAGAGGGCCTGGCGCATAAATTGACTATGGTTCAATGTAGAACTCCCGGCTTGCAATCACCTTGACAGCCTATTCCAAAAATACTATAAACGTTCCAATATATGGCAGCTCAGGCGAAGCGGGGTCTGCCTAAAGGCGATCGAGCTAAATCCGAAATACCACATATGCGCCCATAGCTCAGTGGATAGAGCGCCGGACTACGAATCCGTAGGTCGGGTGTTCGAATCACCCTGGGCGCACCAACAATTTCAATGGGTTACCGGGAAAGAAACTTTTTAATCACGCCCTTGAAGTAGTAATGAAGTAGTATCTTCCCCGGCTGAAGGCTCGGCGAGAAACTCACCGAGCCTTTTTATTGCCTCTTGAGCATCGTCCTTAGAAGCTCGTGCTGGAAAGTTTCAACCATTGCCGGTTTGATATCTTTGGCAAGATACCCACCAAATTTCTCCTTGAGGATCTTAGCCCTCCCAACGTCATCCTTGTAGGACTTCTTTCGTTTCACTTTCGGTAGCTCAAGATACCAATCCACTAGCTCAGCAAGGCTATATTCCCTCTTGCTTTCAAGGCCCAGGTGTTTCTTTTTCTCCCATTCGATCATCTTTTTCCCAAAGGCAAGGTCTGCGAGCCTTTTGCCATGACCTGCTTTTTCAGACGTGTATTTTGCCTTACCCGTTTTCGGATCTACCGCGTAAGGATACTGGATGATCCAGGGGCCATAAGGTTTGCCATCCTTATCTTTCCTTCTGTACACTCCCATATACTCAACTCCTTTCTCAAAATATTGAGAAGGAATTGGCAAGATAGGCAATTAGGTATCACACCCTTTCCATTCAAAACCGAAAAAGCCGGTTCAAACTGGGAAAAAGGGTAACCCTTGAGGCCTGTGATGTCAATCAATTTACCCTGGGTAGTTTGTCCAGGTATCGATCCACATCCCTTCTGTCCCATTTCAAGAGCCTTCCAATCTTTTTGGTAGGGATGGGAAAAGTGCCCAAACTGATCTTATTTCTTATAGTCTGGGGCTTAACCCCAACATATTCGGCTAATTCCTTTATTCCCATCATCCGCTTTTCCACCTTTTCACCTCCCTTTTTTCACCAGCCTAAACCTTGCCTTTTATTCCCCCTCTATAATAAGAGAGTCATTTAGGCCTCAAAATGGGACAAACTTTTTTCAATTTTTTTTGCTGGATGATGGAAACAATCACAGTTTATCAATAAATTCAGCCTATTCTCGGTTTTTGGCCACCTTACGTCACCCGCCAACGCACCTCGCCCTTTCAAGATTCCCCCCTCTTCTTCCAATAAGAATCCCTCTTTCATAACCCCAGAATGAGTCTAGCCATAGAGCAGATGGCCTCAGAAAGCCCCCTGGTCTCTGCATCCAATCCAACCGTGCTCACGCAGTATCCTCAAGGCCAAAAATGCACACCCATACAGCTCGTTCTTGCCGTACTTCCGCAATAATCACATCGTATTGCAATCCCATCGTACATGCGATAGAGGTTCCCAATTATGGACAGGCTCTTCCGGATCAGTAGAACTTAGCCGGGTGCTCCAGAGGCGGATGGTTTAGATCAAAACTAACGACAAGTGACCAACCAATGCATGGATGCCGACATCAAAATCGGGGCCGCCTTTAGATCTCAAACAACTCAAACACGAGCTATCGTCTGAAGAATTTTCCAAAATATATGACCAATTACGACAACAGCACCCCCTCCTTTCTCCCTTTCCCACACCCTTTTCACTGATCGATTTTTTTCGTGCCCAGACCGAGGACCATGCCACCGAAAATTCAATCCTCCGCTGCCTCATAAGGGAATACCAGAGAGGCGCTCCTTATCACCGTCTTGGGACATTTTTCCTTGCCCTTTTCACCCCAGCCATAGCGAAGACTTACTCCCAGGTGAAAAGGAAGGCCCTTCGCCTTGACCCGGAGGAGGTCATGAACCAGATCTGCCTTTCTCTCCTTCAGACCCTCAAAGATGAAGAACTCACCCGCTGTGAGGAAAAAGTGGCAAGCACGATCCTGGGCAAGGTCAAAAACCTGGTGAGCGTCTGGATATCGATGCAACCGGTGCCCCACCCACCGCACCGGCTTGCCGCTGGCCGTTCCGGCCTAGCTCACTCCCCGCTCCGCCACCCAATCTAAACCCTTTAGAACCTAACACTCCCCAGCGGGAGGTAGGGGGGCGCCGCCGCCCACGAGGTCGCCCTAATCAAAATCTGTGTAATCTGCGCCTGCCCTGTTAAATGCATTTGTCTTTCTATTTAACCGGGGTAATCTGCGGCTCTCAATTCCTAAATTCCTGAATCCCTCAATTCCTCAATTTGTTTATCATCTGCGTAATCTGCGTAATCTGCGGATGTAATCTGCGCCTGCCCCGCCTGCCCTGTTAAATGCATTTGTTTTATTATTTAACCAGGGTTAAATGCATTTGTCTTTCTATTTAACCGGGGTAATCTGCGGATTTACCCTCCATAAAAAACAAAGGCCCAAATCCTCCCGGACTTGGGCCTCATTTCGATTATTGTGATCCCGCTTGCCCTGTTGAATTTGGCGCAAGGTTGCGCCTTGCGGCTTGAAAACATTACACTTCGTGTCCCGAAGGGAACCCTATTCAACAGGGCAGGCCCCGTGAAATTCCGTCAGCACTATTTCAGAATAAAACTCTCCTTCTTTACTCCTCCCCCCCCTTGTTTGAGGATAAGCGACTTGTCATCAGGAGCAAGATAAAATCCGAAATCTTCTAACTGATGCAAATATGGCCTCACTGCTTCAATAAGGCCTTTGTGCTTCTCTGTTAACTGGGGCCTGAATTCCTCAATTTGTTTATCATCTGTGAAATCTGCGTAATCTGCGGATCGACCTCTGACCTCTGTCTTTACCGTCCTCTGCCTTCTGATCTCCGACCTCTGACCTCCGACTTCTGACCTCTGTCTTTTTCCGACCTCTGACCTCTGGCCACCGACCACTATAATTTCCCCACTCCCCTTGCAAGGAGTCATCCATCCAGCGCCGCAGGCGCCATCCTAATCATCCCGATGTGAAGCTTTCCCCAGAGAAAAAGGGTCGGCCATCCTTTACGCTGCGACATGAACGGGTACAAAGATGCTCGGCTTCACCTGGGTTTTCAGTTTCTCCTGATGAATCTTGACCCGAGCAAAGACGATAGGCTTGCCTTCGCTTCCGTATTTGTCGATTAGATCCAGGTTGTATTGCCGAATCTCAGGGTCATCCTCCGGCAAGATCACCAGTTCAAACTTCTCCGGCAAAGAACTGAACACCTGCGGGTTGTCCATCAAGAACTGCATAATCTTGCCGCTCAATAAGATATTTCGCTCCACTATCCCCTCATGGGGACTCACTTTTTTCTGAGCCATTCCTCAAACTTCCTTCGGTACGCACCCAACCTCTTCACCAGATCATCCATGGCAAACGTCAGAGCCTCATTATAGTTTTGGGTAGTCATGGTAATCTTGCTCGATTTCTCATACCGGTGAAGCCGATCACAGTGCGCGAAGCCATGTGCTGTATCGTATCGTACTACTGAGGGGATGCATCAACCGAACGAAATAATGCAGTTTCGTAGCTACGTCCCCCATTATTTGGGCTATCCGTTCATCAAGTTATTTACTTACTTATGGACGTCCCGCAAGTCTCCCGCAAGTCTCCGGTTCACGTGTTCACGTCCCCCATTCCACGCGGGATAACCTGCCCGCTTGTGCCTCGCAGTGGCAGGCGGTCTGCGGATTAAAAAGCGGCACTCTGGTTATTACCTTGGTTCGTCGTGCTGTAAGGCAGGGGCTCTCCTCCATTGCCATGCCGTGCTTTGAGCACGGCCAACGCCACGGGGTTGTGATCGAGCAAAATCAAGGCACTGCTGATGGCCCGACTCGGTAACAGGTCTCCGCATTCGTATTTTTGGAAGGCACGCGGTCCACCGCCGACAACCCGACCTGCGAGCTTCTGCGTAAGATGAAGCTTCTTGCGGATACGGCGGATTGCCTCCGGTTCAAGCAACCCTTCGCTGCGGGCTTTAAGACGATTTAACATTCGGTCGGATACCTTCATGTCCTTGCTGGTATGAATGCTCTCATCAGACTGGTCGCAGTACCACCCTGGCATATCAAAGGTTATCTTTTTGCCCTTGTAGGTGAGGGTCATCGGTCGCACGTCGCGGTGCATCGCAGTCCCGGTTTTTGGACAAATGGGATTAGTCATCGTCTTTCTCCTTAAACGATAGCAACAAAAACTCTGTAACGGCATCGGCAGTGAACTTTACATACAACTCACCGGCCGGTGAAGGAATATGGTAGACATCCTGCCAAAGCCGAGGGTTGGCATAAGCGGTCATAGACTTATAGAAATGCTCTCGCTGCATGGACTGGATAGTCGCCACAATCTCGGCGCGTCCGAATCCCAATGCGGCGGAGCTTCGTAGCGCTGTGCCGGTGACGGAAAGTCTCTCCACACTGGCAAAAGCGGACTTAAAGGCTTCTATGTCATATGTTGGTTTCCGCTTCTGGGTCATTCTTTTCCCAATAATACACCCTTATGGTGTATTGTCAAGCTGTACAATTTCTTCCCTAACGTATCTAAAAATCCAATACATCCCTTCATCTCTAATGTTTAATCTGCGGACCATTTTCTCTATCCTCCGACCTCTGATCTCTGACATTTATCTCTACCATTCCAGCATTTGTTTTGATCTCCGACTTCCGATCTCCGACTTCTGTCTTTTCCCCGACCTCCGTCGCTTTTCTCCTAATCCGTGTAATCTGCGAAATCTGCGGATTGTATTTCGCTCCTAAAGCTTCCGCCGCATCCGCCACCACCGGCACCCCATAAGCCTCACAAATCTCAAATATTCTCTCATAATCAAAGCACTGCCCATAAAGATCAGTCGGCACCACCGCTTTCGGCAATTTTCCCTTTTTACCGCAAACTTCCAGTTCCTGTGCCAGCAGGTCAGGATCCATATTCCAGGAAGATCGATCCGCATCAATAAAAACCGGCGTTGCCCCCTGAAACACAATGGGCGTCACGCCGCCAATAAATGTGAGCGTCGAAGCAATCACCTCATCACCATGTCCAACTCCCAGTCCACGCAAGGCCAGATGAACGGCCGCCGTCCCGCTGGATACAGCTACAGCATGCGGAATCCCCACCTTCTCACTAAACTCCCGCTCAAAAGCATCCACTTGCGGGCCTAAGGGGGCAATGTAATTAGATTGAAAGGCTTCTTGGACAAACTCGAGCTCTAGACCGGACATGTGGGGAGGAGACAGGAAAATGCGTTTTGATTTTGAATTACTCATGTAATCTTATGGATATTTTCTTCGTAAAATCCCCGTGCAGTCACAATACGAACAGATTGATATTGTATTAAATCCAAGAGATGTTTATCGCCAGAAACCAGAACCTCTACATTTGCAGCCAATGCACAAAAGAGGAATTTTTCGTCATCTGCATCAGAGCATACGCCCTTTACGATTTGATCTACCTGAATGATGGTGCACAACGATGCAATCTTTGCAAAAAGTTCTTTTGGCGAAGCCTTCTGATTGTCAATGTATTGCTGAAATTTAGGGTAATGCAGAACACGGTGGACTTCGGCCAAAATCTCAAGGCTTGTGTATATCCGCAAACTACCTTCCTCAGCCCATCTCAATAATTGAAAAGGGATGCCCCTCCAGAGAATGCCGGAAATCAGAACATTTGTATCAAAAACAGCATTCAAGTTCATTTCCGACTCTCACGAATAAGCTCATTTAATTTTTCGTCAGACAAAGGCGCTTTTTCTCTTGTAACTATCTCTTCCAAGGTTAACTGAGAATGTGCTTTTTTTAAGATGAGCCCATCATCCTCCATAACAACTACAAACCGATCCACACCTCTTAACCAACTCTGAACATCCTCGGGTAAAACCAGAGTCTTTCTATCCTTAGACAAAATGGCGTATTGGCTTGCTATAGGCATGATATCGCCTCCTTTCTTATGCTTCATTAAGCGATGTTCCCTTTATAATTCACAATTCCTCAATTCTTTAATCCCTGAATTCACTTTCTAAGTCGATAGCCGCCGTCCCGGAACTTAGCACCAGAGCCCCCTGCTCCATGCACTATGCTACCCCCTTGCGGCCCAAGCGGCGCAATGTAATTGCTTTCAAACGCTTCCTTGATAAATTGTAATTCCTCCCCGCCCATGTGAGGAGGAGACAAAAATATTCTTTTTGGTTTATTATCTAGCATTGAATCAATCTGCGCTAATCTGCGTAATCTGTGGACCAAAAGTGGTTTGACCGGAAATGGGAAAAAGGTCTTTTCTCCTCGACCCGTCCCAGCGGATGTCAGGCATCAGGGCATGAGCCCTGGCCATCGTTGCACAAGGTCGGCACTCCCGAAAGGTGATTTCGGACCTGCCCGGTGAAATTCACGAAGTGACAGCGAAGCGTATTTAACCGGGGCTCAATACCTGGCCTGCGCTTTCCCCTGCCTGCCCTGTGAAATCTCTTATTATTTCATCAGGGTCAACGCTTCACGTGCAGCCTCACGGTTGCCCGCGCATGACTCGCGGCCATGATGGATCAGCTACTCCTTTCATGTGGGGCTCTTTCATCCCCGACTCTATGCCGGTTTATCCCGGCGCTTTCACAACGTCCCCAAGTTTCTTTTGCGTTATCTAAATCATGTCGCTTAAAAGATGGGATACGATTCCTCTGCTCAAACCAATTTTGTACTGGAGCGAATCGTCAGTTAATAATTCAGATTCAGTGACCTCAGTTACTATCAAAAACATAGTATCATATCCACTTGCCTTTGTCTTTATGCCGAATGAGATAGCCTGCTCTAGAATGTCGTGGTCATAGAAGATATGAGTAGCATTCTTTCTAAGAAAAGATATCGCTTTTCGTGAGTCTTCTTCATTATTGGTAATGCGGGATATAACTATACCAGTCTCAACTAAAGCAATGGCGGGGATATACATCTCAACCTCTTTATTTCTCACTTTATCGAGATAAGAGCGAGCCAATTTATACATCTTCTTTTGTTCGTGCAGGATCTTATCTCGTTTCTTTCTTCGCGGTGGAACTAACCCTTTTACAGCGAAAGACGTATCAATCGTATATTTTACCACTGCTGCCACCAATCTTCTCCAGTTCTCCTCATTTTTATAAGTATATCTGTACTGTCCTCTTCTGTAACGGAATGCTTAACAATTGATGAAGCCAACTCATCCAAATCTACCTCTTCAGAAATAGTTTTTCTAATAGCCTCCCTTAGCTCAACCACCTCCGCCTCCATCTTTATCGCTCTTTCCTCTAATGCTCTTAGGTCTAACTGCATCTCTCTTTTCCCCCTTCAAGCAAAGAATTCATTAAATATATAATGTACTCAGCAACTCTTCAAAATTCTTATAATTCACAATTCCTCAATTTTTACCCGGTCAAATTCATGTCAATGACAGCTTGCCAGGTTAAATTCATGCTAATGACAGCGAAGCGTATTTAACAAAGGCGAAGCGTATTTCACCGGGGCCTCAATCCCTGAATTTGTCTTAATCCCTCAATAGCGCTTCGCTTCACTTCGTGTCCTCAATTCCTAAATCCCTGAATTAAACCATAAATATCTCTTATTGCCCATATTCACCAGTAAGTCAGCAACGTCTCTCATTGCTTATCCTATTTCCGAATAAAGTCACAAGGCACCAACGTCCCCTATTATTTCTCGAATAAAGTCACAAGGCACCAACGTCCCCTATTATTTCTCCTTCCGCCGATGATACCGACATCAGTGTCTTCATCATATTCAGTATCAATGCTTACTCGCTTTATCAACCATTCTAACTTTCCTATTCTTTTCTTGATCTTTTCAAAGTAGCGAATGGTCACAGGGAGAGTCCTTCTATTATTTTCTTCTGCTTGATTATTTTATTGTAGGCCTCATATACGAAAATCCAATCGAACCACTCTGCATCGTCACCAAGTTTGCCCGCCTTGAACGCCCTAAAAAACTCTGTGCTCTTCATCTTATGCTTCTTTTCAAACCTTTTGAGGCGCTTCAGGTAGCCCTCTGCTTTTACGCTCAACAGCTTCTCTTTTAAAACTATACCAGATTTCAATATTGATAATGCCTCATCCGTTATCTTTATTTGTTCCATACCCACCTCCCATTTGCGTATTTCCTGCCCGTGACCTCATTATATAACAGTTTTATCCAACAATATCACTTGCCTACCCACAGACAAATCTTTTTGCGCTCCACCCCTGCACTTCGCGCAACAAAAAGAAGTCTTTTGTCAACAATGAAGACCCCGATGTCTTCCGATGCCTTCGATGTCTTCACTTATTCAATGTAGTCACAACATCCGCTATTTTCTCCCCTCTGCCAAAGCGAGAGGTACCAACCTACCATCTTATGCAACCCCTCCTCTATACTAAACCGTGGTTTGAAACCCTCCTTTAAGATTTTGTCGGCTTTATGGTGAGTGGTCGTACAGAATTTTTTGATGCGGGCTGTTGATATTGGAAGGTTCTTTCCAGTTAGACGAATTGCCCAATCAAAGGGTTGGCCGATTAAAAGGGCAAGAGACAGCGGAATCTTAAGGCGGGGCGGCTTCTTTCCCAGGGCATCAAATATTATCCTGGTAAGTTCCCCGGTGGTAAGGTGAGGGGAATCAGCATAATTGTAAATATGAACACCATGGGACAGCTTATTGACAAGAAAAAGGCTTGCCTCTACCAGATTTTCCACATACGCCACTGACTTAATGTTGGAACCATTCCCAATGTTGATATACCTACCTTTCGCAATTTGGTCGATCAGGTTATACATATTAGCCCGGTTGTGGGGGCCAAAGACGACTGTCGGCCGGATGATGATCAGGCTCCTATCAGGGCTCTCATTTGCCCAGTTTAAAAACACACGCTCGGCAGCAAGCTTTGATTCGCCGTATGGATTGGTTGGCTCAAGGGGTGTCTCTTCGGTGGTGGGCTCGTCTCGATCCCCATACACATCCACACTGCTGAGGAAAACAAGCCTCTTAACCCCCGTATCACGTACTGCCTGCACCAATGCCTTAGCCCCACCTTCGTTGGTGTCCATATACTCAGAACGGCTTATGCCAAAGTCGTGGTGCTTGGCAGCTAAGTGGAAAACAATATCATGCCCATTGAGAGTTTTTGCTAGGGCCTCACGGTCACGGACATCACCTTTTACATAACTTGCAGAATGCTTGAATTTTGTTTCAGCCAAACTATAAATAGTCGTTTCTTTATTCCGCCGCAGGCGGACAAGTAGTATCCGATAAAACCAGACCCGCCCGTTATGAATATCTTTCTATTATTGCCCATATTCACCAATAGGTCAAAAAGCCAGCGAGGTGCCCTTATTACTTGCCATTTGTCAAGAATGAAGACCTGACCCCGTTGTTTTTATTCAATTCCGGAGGACCATTTAACTGGGGTTTTTGGCCTTTATTTAACTGGGATGGAATCTGTTTTTCCGTTTATTCCATCGGGGTGAAATTTTTATCCCGTTAAATCCTTCAAGGCCATTTAACTGGGACGTAGACCATTTAACTGGGACCGAAGGACCATTTAACCGGGGTGGCTAAATCTCTCTTTGTATGAATCGCATTACCTCTTCCAAACATGTCTCTGCGGAAGCTTGCAAATCTCCTTGCTTGCCTACATGTTTATGGTGGGGAAACGACTCAAATTGTGTATGGTGCGGCGCATTATCCCAACCGACCTTCAGTTCATTGGCACTATTGAGCCAGTAGTAACTATATCGCTTAAGCACCAGCCCATTGCTCGGCAACACGCAAGTTGGTACCATCCTTTAGATACAAAATAACTCGCAGAGCTTCTTCATCGAGCTCGACAGGAACAATGCGCTCCACCTTTGCCTCAAATTTCTCCTCTATCTCCAGCAAACGCTCAGATGCTAACATAGCTTCCTTCACCATTGAACTCCATAGGCGGCTATGACCTCTAAATCTCTGACTTGCTTTTTCGCATTTTTGACCGCGTCAGTCCAGTGATGCCACATGATATAGTCTTCGTGCATTTCATGATCAGCATCATCCGGCAATCCTTTTGTATCCAGCTCAGCCAGGGATCTATTGTACTTCTCTTGAAAAAAACGGACTTTGCTTTCAGCCAAAAAAAGTCGCTTCTTCCATTCAGAAAGACGTAATGCAACCCCATGGCTGATGACAGATATTTTCTCTTCACCTGGTAATGATGAAAATTTGTTTCCAATGCTCTCATTTGCGACAGTTCTCATCTTTTCTACCTCCAATTGGAAAATGTTCATTATTCTAGCCACGGAAACACACGGACTTTTAAGCCTGGTCTGTGCCTGTCTGCCTGCCCCGCCTGCCCCGTAGGTCGGCACGATCGTACTGGGGTGAAATCATGTTTGCTTTTATTTAACTGGGGTCAACTACGTTCTTCAGTTCAATTACCACGTCAACTTATAAACTAATGTACGTCCCGCAAGTCCCGCTCATATA
>JAGMBW010000085.1 GCA_023129535.1 Desulfobacterales bacterium | reverse complement strand
ACGCAATGCCTGGAGGTTTGAGATGGGATGACATGCGGGATATACTTTCCCCGCTTTGCGAGACAGATACCTTTAAGGCCATATTACTCCATCTTGCGGATATCGGCTTTGTCGAAGAATCCCTCGGCAAGTGCCGGGCAACTACCAGACTCATGGATATGGCATACATGGGATTCATACACTCGAATATTCCCCAAATCCGAGATTTTCGTATTGTGGACGCCAACACAGGAAGGGTAATAGGAGAATTATTCATTGAGGCTGCTGTGGGGTCTCATTTCGTCCTCTCTGGTAAGGTGTGGCAGGTCCTCCAGGTGAAACGAAAACAGAAGACATTAATTGTTGGCCAGGTCGGACCACTAAATACTCTGGCTCGCTTCACCCGAAGGTACTCCTACGGTGCATTCTCCAGATACCTCCCCAGAGAATTAAGGCCTTCTGCAAGGATTGATTACTA
Source organism: Desulfobacterales bacterium (assembly GCA_023129535.1). Lineage (GTDB taxonomy): Bacteria > Desulfobacterota > Desulfobacteria > Desulfobacterales. The sequence goes on along the minus strand of JAGMBW010000085.1, from coordinate 3,362 downwards.
ATACCTTAAACCAGCAGCCAAGCTGATGGTCCAAGCTTTCATTTCACCCCCCCCTTACTCCATACCTTCCTTTCAAAGAAACATGTAGACCATAGGGGACGTGTAGACCATAAAGGAACAAAGCTTGCCGTTCATATGCCTTCTTGTCTTACAATATCCAGTCTCTCCCGGAGCTATTTTACAGCGGCGCTGGCATACAAGACACTGAATCCGCTGATCTTCTAATGGCTGAAAAAGGGCAGTCTCGCACGTTGTTTTCAAGAAAGACCAAGGATCTCCTTCAGTTGTTTGGCATTCTTAACCGCGTATCCACCAAAATCATTATCAAAATAGAAATACGTACCCTTCCCCCAATCTTTGATCTTTTGGGCCCAGGCCTGAAGCTCTCCTTCTGAATAGTCAGAGGCATAAAGCTTCCTGGAACCATGGAGGCGGATGTAGAGAAAATCCGCGGTGATGACTTCATGAAAGGGGTAGCGGCCTGCGGTATCTGCGATGCAGAAGGCAATGTTGTACTTTTTCAAGATGGCAAAAACCCGGTTACTGATCCAGGAAGGGTGCCGGACCTCTAAAGCATGGCGTTGAGACGGGTTCAAAGATTGACAAAAACGCTCAAATTCGCTTTCATCAAAAGAAAGACTCGGCGGCAGTTGAAAGAGAATTGGCCCTAATTTTTCTTTCAGGCCGGATGCAGCCGTATAGAATCGCTCCAAAGGCTCTGCTGGTTCTTTTAGCCGTTTTGTATGGGTGATATATTTGTTGGCCTTTAGTGCCCAAAGAAAATGATCGGGCGTTCTGGCCTTCCAGTTCTCAAAGGTCTTGAGTTTGGGAAGCCGGTAGAAGGTGGCATTGAGTTCGACTGTGTCAAAGTGTTTGGCATAGTATTCCAGCCATCTTGATTTGGGCCAGTCCATAGGATAGAATAGTTCCTGCCAGTGTGGGTAGGTCCACCCTGATGTGCCGATTCTTATGTCTGTTTCCATAGGGTGATTTTACCGGTGGTGGACTCTCTCGTCAACTGGAGATTTTCATAAGACTATATCTTTCATATGTGCTAAGCAGATAATGCATAACCGACTAACCAACGTCAGGTAAGTTCTCAATAAGTTCGGGGGAAGTTTATCCCTGGCCCAGACCGGGACTTATTAGCTTGCGCCCCATTTATAAGCGCGAGCGCCAGGGCGGGCGCTCAAAGCCGTGATCCGGTTATGATTGGCCGAACTTATTGAGAACTTACACGTTAGGTGGGGTAGCCAAAGGTCCGAACATCAGTAAAGCTGAGGAACAAACTATGAAAACGATAGGTCTTATCGGTGGCATGAGCTGGGAGTCCTCAATCGAATACTACCGGATCATAAACGAAACTGTTAGAGCCAAACTTGGTGGACTTCATTCTGCCAAAAGCATCATGTACTCTGTTGATTTTGCCGAAATTGAAGCCCTTCAACGCCAAGGGGAATGGCATGAAGCCACACAACTGATGATTGATGCGGCCAGACATGTAAAAAACGGCGGGGCAGATTTTGTCATAATTTGCACCAATACCATGCACATGATGGCAGATGAGGTTCAAAAGCATATTATAATACCGCTATTGCATATTGCAGACGCAACGGCTGAAAAAGTCAAGTTGCGAGGCCTGAGAAAGATCGGGCTTATAGGAACCAGGTTTACGATGGAAGAAGACTTTTACAAGGGTAGACTGACCAAAAAACATGGATTAGAGGTCGTTATCCCGACTGCGGAGGAAAGAGAGATTGTTCATTCGGTAATTTTTGATGAGTTATGCATAGGTGAAAGAAAAAAGTCTTCAAAAGAGCAGTATGTCCACATAATGGATCATCTCGTCAAGAATGGAGCCGAGGGCATCGTCTTAGGGTGTACAGAGGTAAGCCTGTTGGTTCAAGATGAAGATAGCCAAGTCCCATTGTTTGACACCACAAAGATTCACGCTGTAGCTGCTGTTGAATATGCACTCAAGCCGTAGTGGACGAGGCGTACTCCTCCTCACTTGACAAAAAGGGATCCTTCCTCCATACTCTTTTGCACAAAGCCTACATTGACCGTATTACGGGAGAAGTCCATGTATCGCGAAAACTATATGAATGCGCTCCGGGCGGAACTATTGGAGATGGTCTCAGATCACTTGACACCAGTGGCTCTGCGGTACGGATTGCTCTATCCTCCACTCTCTTGCCATGATGAACCGGCTCTAAAAGGATTACTTAGAAACTGTAAAACTAAAGGGCGTCGCCAAACTTCCCCCCAATCAATATATCAATACCCGTCCCCTATATTTCCCCCTCATGGATTACCTCCTGATTCACCAATGGGCAGATAGCGTATCCGATGTCTGGTTTCCTCTACTGTGATAACCGCGCCTTTTCCGAGAACCTCTAAGGAGTCATCAAGTACGGCGGACAAGCGCTCAATCACATGAGATGTTCGCATGTTTCTGAGGCGAAACAAGATGACGCTTCCCTTTTTGCCTCCCGTGAGAGCCGCTATCTCTGCAAAATCGAGATCAAAAGTAAGGACTACTCGATCTTCACTAATAGCCTTGTTGAATATTTCTCCATCGGGCATCCGGTGAAGGCCTTCGTCGCGTAAGTGAGTTGCGTCGTGCCCTTGCTCTCGCAACCATCGCACAATGCGCACGTCAACGCACATGTCCGCAAGAAATCGCATTCTCTCGACCCTTCTACTTTTGTGCTTCTATGGGATGGACTTCTTCCCGCGTCAGCCATGCTGCATATTCAATCGCCTGTTGAATATCCTCCCGTTCCAGATCGGGGTAGCCTTCTAAGATTTCCTCGAAAGAAGCTCCGTGTGCGATCTGTCCTACAATGACGGATACCGGAATTCTCATACCTCGAACACATGCCCGTCCCCCCATAATTTTCAGATCAAACGTGATTCGCTCTAACATTGGAATTACCTCCCTTCAGTGGTGAGACTGGGGTCAGGGCTATACTCTTGACAGCCTTGTCAAATGCGTAGCCCTCACCCCGATGCTGTGAACCGACTCTGAAAGGATTACTTAGAAACTGTAAAACCAAAGAGCGGCCCCAAACTTCCCTCCAATCAATATATCAATACCCGTCCCCTATATTCCCTATTCCCACGTGCATAGAGTGTCCACGCATGCACAGGGTCTCTGACTCCGCGGGGCCAGTGCACGACTCGCTGACCATAACGCCGTATACTGTGTTGCCTTCCCCATCGTTGTACAAGGTCGGCACCTCGGATGGGTGATTTCGGAGCTCAATGTTTGGCCTACGCTTCCCCCTGTCAACGCTTCACGTGCAGCCTCACGGTTGCCCGCGCATGACTCGGAGCCATGATGGATCAGCTACTCCTTT
>JAGMBW010000084.1 GCA_023129535.1 Desulfobacterales bacterium | reverse complement strand
GACACGTAGTGTGCTGTTCTCAAGCCGCCAGGCGCAACCTTGCGCTCATATTGGGTTTAGATCAAAAGCAACAAATATAAGTTGCTGATATATTTGACCGTAGGCCAAGAGTTGACGACGGGTCAGGCCTCAACATTTGTTCGGTGAACCCTCAACCCCTGAACCATTGAACCCGTGAGGTGTGCAGGTCAATTCATTGTGTCGGCAAATATGGACTCAGGTCTTCAACCAGTACGACGAAACGGGTACTTTCTCCGTTAATGCCCATGGCACGGAGCAACACACCCATCACATCCGTAGTTGTAATGATGCCGACCAGCTTGTTGTCTTCCATGGCGGGCAGGGCGCTGATCCTATTTTCTTGCATGATACGACCCGCACGCTCAATGGTCGTCCCGGGTGTAATGGTAATGATCTTCTTGACCATGATCGTTTCCACGCTCAGTTGTCTCAACAGATAGTTCAACTCATGAGCGCTAAGGGTTGTCGTATGGAGCCACGAAAGAATCACGCAGCAATTTCAACGACCTTTCTGTTGAACTCGGTGCCGTCTTCGAGCCTATAGGTCTTGGAAACCACTCTCAAACGGCCTTCTGCAAATAGCTGAATGCATTCTGGGTAAAGCTGCCATTCAAGCTTGATGCCTTTCTCCCTGATCGTATCGATGGTGTCATCCGGGGCAATCTCAAAGGACTTCTGTCCAATAATGGGTCCGGTGTCTTCTTCATAGTCAACAAAATGTATTGTGCAACCCCCCACTTTGCAGCCGTAGCGGTACGTGTCACCATAGCCATCCACACCCGGAAAGGATGGAAGAAGAGCCGGATGGATGTTCATAATCCGGGGTTGTGACGGATCTGTATTCACGTGGTCAATGAAGTAGGGGGTAAGTATCCGCATGAAGCCTGCCAGGACCAGAAGGTCAAATGGATAGGCTGCCATTTCTCGAAGCAGGGCAGCCTCGGCAATGGCCCTTGTGCAGAAGTATCGCTCTGCCTTTATGCGGTCGGAAGTGGCAGAGGGAAAGGTTTGTCTGGCCAACACGGTTTCCAGATCAAAGTCCTCGGGAACCAGATCTTTTAGGGACCTTCCACGGATGCCTTTTATGATGGTCTGGTAATCGACTACAAAGGTGGGAATTCCATGCTCCCGCGCCCTCTTAAGACCGTAAGCTTCTGGGTTGTCGGAACCTACAGACACGACCCTTGCATCGATTCGGTTCGACCTGGAGGCATCCATGATGGCCTGCAGATTGGTTCCGCCTCCTGAGAGCAGGATGGCAACACGGATTTTTTGGGCCATGAACGTCTGATTAGCAGCAGGCTGTGAACCTGTCAACAGGAATATCTATTTTTGCCTTGACTTTGAACCTGTTAAAATTTATACGATTTTCATGCAAACTCACCGGCTTGCGCGTCTTTTGCGGATCATCGTTGAGGTCAGAACACAGCCTGACAGGCTCCCCGAGCAAATCGCGAAAGACTTTGGAATATCTACTAGACAATTCTACTATGACCGAAATCAGCTTGCCCAATTGGGATTTCGATTTTCACGTGAAAAAGGCCGTTTCACGATCCTCAGCGATCCTGTGGTCACCATTGGCAAGCTCCCCCTCAGCGAGCTTCTGGCCCTTGTCCTGGCTACTCGCCATCTGTTTGCTACCAGAGATTTTTCGGTCGTGCGACGGGCGCTTCAAGGGCTTTACAGGATCATTGATCACCTACCGGAATCCCAGAAACAGCTTTTGAGCTCTCTTATCCAGGATGTTATTATCAAAAACGGCTTTGGCTGTACGCCTGACATCCTCGAAGACATCGTGCGTGCGGTTGACGAAAAAATGCGTATCCTGGTGCATTTTCGGCATGCTGTTCCCGAAAGCCGAACCGCACTCGATCCGTTTGCACTCTGTTTCAAGAAGTCCAGGCTTTTTTTGGATGCCTATGCAGTCGAAAGAAAAAAACGAAGACATTACAGAGTGGGAACCATAGACAAGATCGTATTTACTCCGTTTTACAGGCCGGAATATTCAGGAGAAGAATAACCAGACGTCTCGGAATTTCTACAACGCATTGAGATTGCTACCTATTTAGTTGCAGGTTTTTTGTGTCATGTTCTTGGAATAATGGGCACGAAGTGAAGCTGTGCGCTATGGTGGAATAATGGAATATTGGTTTGGTAATCGGAAAAAATCAAATTTGATTGTATTCCTTACTTTAAACCCATCATAGCGCAAAGGTTGCGCCTGACGGCTTGAGAACATTACACTACGTGCCCAACGTTCCAGTATAGCGCAAAGCTTCACTACGTGCCCATCATTCCAATTGTGAGCGAAGCGAATTAAGTTCAATCTGTAATCGTTCATGGGTTCAATGGTTCAGGGGTTCAGCGAAAATCTAAACCGTTCAACGGGACAAAGCTGTTGACACAAACATGGCTCCCTTGTATATTGGATAGTATCCAGGTTGAGCGGTTCAACGTTCACGGTTCCCGGTTGAAGAACCCTAACTCTCTGATATCAAAAGGATGATGCCTCAAGTAGTAAGGTTCAGCGGTTCAGCGCATGTGGGAGAGCTTTTTAGCCTCGATTGTCGCGGCTGGAAAGCCGCTCCCACCTTCAGAGCCCGCCCTGGCGCGACTCGCTCGTGAAAAACTATTACGATCACCAACCAGGCCCGCCCTGGCGCGACGTGCTTGAATTGACCTGCTAAGCCGATAATCCCGGTCTGGGCCAGGGTCTGGGCCAGGGGTTAAAACCGTGAACCGTGAACTGTTCATTAGTGTCCGACGGAAGGAGTTGGAATTGAAAATTAAAATGCGAAAAAGACTGTTTGGACTTGTACTACTGTTCTCTGCGGTCATCCTTGCTCCTGGGCAAACCATTGCTGATGAGCCTTCCCGGGTAGTCATCATGCCCTTTAACATACACGCGGACAGGGATCTTTCATTCCTTAAAGAAGGTATCGTTGACATGCTTACGTCGCGCCTGTCATGGGAGGACAGGGTGGTAGTTGTTGGAAGGAAAGCGACGGATCAAGCGCTCAAGAACGTATCCGGGCCGCTGAATGAAGAAATTGCACGGGCCATAGCCACCAGCCTCCAGGCCGACTATATCTTGTTCGGAAGCCTGACGATCTTTGGCAACAGTGTCAGCCTTGACGGCAAGATGGTGGATGTCCACCAGAAGAGGCCGACGCTAAATTTCTTCAAGCAGGGCAACGAAATCGACGAGGTCATTCCTCAAATCAATCTTTTTGCGACCGAGATCAAGGAACGGGTTTTTGGCCGCCCTGTTGCGGCACGACCGCGGCCCCCGAAAGGCCCGGAGCGCCCTGCCCTTTACGCCCATCCGGAAAGCCTTCTGGCCGGCAAGTCAAGCGATCAGGCAAAGGTTTCGAGCTTCAAACCTGCCCCGGGAGCGGCAGGCGGCTTCGCGGAATCTGCCGATACTCTGGCCACCGATATAACACCACCAGGCTTCTGGAAAAGCCACAACTTTAATTTCGCCATCAACGGGGTAGCCCTCGGCGATGTGGATGGAGACGGCAAGACAGAAGTTGTCTTTATCAGTAAACAGCGCGTCTATGTGCACAGGTTTGAAAATCAACGCCTTTTCCAGATATGGGAAAAAGCTGCCAAAAGGCATGGCAGGCTTATAGCCGTTGACGTGGCTGACGTGAATGCCAATGGCCGTGCAGAGATATTTGTCACAAGCCTCAAAGGAGGTGGGGATCGTCTTGATTCATTTGTCCTGGAATGGAACGGCAATAGTTTTCAACCGCTTAGCGAGGGAGACTCCTGGTATTACCGGGTGATAAACCTGCCTGACCGGGGCCGTGTGCTGCTCGGACAGAAACGGACGATGGACGAGGCTTTTGTGCCCGGGGTTTATCAATTAGCCTGGCGCAATGGGCAATACGCACCTCAAGAGCGTTTGACGTTGCCAAAAGGCATTAACATTTTCGGGTTTGGCGTGGGCGACGTCATGAATAACGGGCGGCAAATGATCGTGGCATTCGACGAAGGCGACCATCTTCGTATCTTCAGCCGGTCGGGGGAAGAAAAATGGAAAAGTGGCGAGCGGTACGGCGGCAGCATGAATTACGTTGAGTCATGGTCAAAAAACGAGGACGTGCCCGACCGTCTCTATCTTCCCCAACGAATCTACGTACATGACTTTGACGGGGACGGCAAGCAAGAGGTGGTTGTAGCGTCCAACGAAGGCACACTCGGACGCTTGTTCGCGCGTCTCCGGAGGTTCACCAGCGGTTATATGGCGTCTCTTTCGTGGAGCAGTCTCGGTCTTGTGCTAAATCGGCAAACCCCAAAGCTATCGGGCTACGTCAGTGACTTTGCAATCGGCGACTTTGACAACGATGGCACGCACGAGGTGGTTGTCGCCCACGTAGGCAAAGGAGGGATACCCCTAATCAGCCGTGCTAAAAGTTCGATCGTGGGCTATGAGATGCCTCAGCCACTCTCCTCTGCTTCGGGAATTTCAATTTCGATGGTTTCCCGATCACTGGCAAACCATTTCTGAACATACAGCGTACCGATAACAGGTGGCTTACCGGGGTTAGGCTTTTCCGCGTACTTGATTGTATTCTTGGTTTCTTTTTCCTTCTCAAAGACAATTTTCATATGATCACACCTCCGGTTCTAACTTCTCCACTAAAACGGAATCTCATCGTCATGCTGACTTTCGTCACTCCAGCCATCGACAGGAATTTCATCAGACGGAGCCCTCCCACCCTCTAACTTGTCCAAAAAGAACTTTAACACAGCGACGGCTTCAGCCTTAGACCCGAGCTTGATTTTCCAGGGCACACTTTTTTCAATAGGCTGTTTGCTCCCATCTCTCTTCTGAGGAAACACCCATTCCATGTACGTCTTGCCGTCCTTACGTTTTGCTGCTACAAGCGAAAACTCGTTTCTGTATTCATTTAGTAAAATGCCGTCGTTATATGGACTTGACGGGTATTTATAGAAAGTCTCATTATCCATATTTCTTTTCTCCTAAAAGGGTAAAGGGTAGAAAAGCTCTCACTACTGCTCGGATCTTAGTTACAGACCATCATCTTAAAGTTCAGCCTTCCGTAGCACTCTTGATACTACAATAACCAAAAAGTGACAAAAATACGAGGCTCTTGCCAACTTCTGCCGCACCAAGGTGTTTAGGTTTGGCTGAAACAGGCGGGAGTGTAACTTCCTTGCCAGAATCGTAACTTGTTGAGATCTATAGATAGCAAAACGAAATCGAAACCACAACCATTTTCGTTTTTCATTAACCTCAGTGGATTATGATGACAGCCCCTCTATCAAGGCAGCCACATTGTGACCCAGGACGTCGTGGTTGTATCCACCCTCAAGGATAGCAAAGCAGCCACCCCCAGAGGCACGGGCGGTCTGGCGGACCATCGTATTTTGTCATAAGCTCATTTCAATGAGCCAGTTCTTAAAAATAGGATCAACGACAAACCAAACCCCTGTCTTATAGTTCTTTTCAATCAAGTCTTGCTTGGACAAGGTATCGAGGCTTTGTTGGATTCCCCCGGTTGAACCAAGGTGATGTTGTGCCATATAACTTGCTGAATAGACCTTGGCTGTTGGCTCCTTGGCTAATGCCGAAAGCATGACAATCTGCTTCGTTGTGAGCCCTTGCAGAATTGATTCAAAAACCACCCTCTCGCTTTCAATAACAACCGCGTTTGTTTCTACAATATCGTTCTGAGTCACTTCCTTATCAACTTCTTCAAACAGAAAGAAACAAAATTTTTGCATATAATACGGGTGGTTCGATACCGATTGACAAATTTTGGAAGCATTTTCTTCGCTAATATGTTTTCCTGCCCTTTTAAATTGTGATGTTATAAAAAGAATCAAATCCTTATGAGGCAGTGGTTTTAACTCATAATTGAGAGCACTTTGAAAAAAGGGTCTTTTTCGATCATTGAAAATATTAAGTAAGATACGCCTTCTGCTTCCTATGAAGAAAAAAGAACATTGGATTTTCTGGATATACTGTCTTAAAACACCTTCTATTCCAATTGAATTATCAACTTCAGCAATCTCCTGAAATTCATCAAAGGCCACATGAACGGACACGGCAACATCATCAATGAATCTCTCCAAAGACTCCATTGTATCCTCAAGAATCTTTAGCCCATCTGTTTTGAATGCTGTCTGAACGGAAACCGAGACTCCCCCTTCAGGACTTGGTGACAAAACAGGCCTGAAGGATGTGATGAAGTTTATGGCTTTTTGAAACAGCCCTTCGTTTTTTTGAGTTACGGCATAAATTGATTTAGCAATTCTTCCCGCAATTTCTTCAACTGAGGTAACGCCGAAAATGTCACAATAAGCCGTCAACGTGCCATCTGATTTCAGGGTATTCTGAACTCTTTTTGTAAGGGATGTTTTGCCGTATCGCCTGGGTGAAAATAGAACGACATTTGAATTGGATCTGGCGTAGGAAATAAGGTCGGCAAGCTCTTTTTCCCGGTCACAGAAAGGAGCGTCAACAGGTATTTCTTTGAGATAAAACGGATTCTTTTTCATAGCATTGTCCTCTTGCTTTATCTCAGCAACTTAATTAGAGCATAGTTTGTTGATCCTTGCAAGCAAAAAATAGCGTGAAACAGAAACAGACAGGTGGACCTGAACGGGGTGATTAGGGAAATTGAAGCGGAGGGATAAGCGGGGCGTCCGTAAATAAGTAAATAAGTCTGCTCCCTAATTGAGTTACTTACTTATTTACGGAAATCCCCCTTCGTGTCCTATTGGCAGCGGAGCCATGGAAAGTGCTATATGTCGGGTAGTCAATTTAAGACTAAAGGTGCAGGGAATTTTGAGATTGGGGTTCCTCTTGACAAGGTCTTGAATCGAATTATGCTGTCAATACAAGCCGTTTTGTCGGCGCGTAGATTGCTTTAGGCGCGTGAGAATGTTATGAAGTATCTGGCAAAGGGGAGTTTGATGTCTCGTAACTTCGGCAACTGATTGATGTTGTTATAACATCGAAAAGGAAAGTGGTCATGAATCGTGGGGGATTATACCGTGAAAGCCCAAAAACCATTGCGCTGATTGGGAACTATTTGCCGCGACGATGCGGCATCGCTACTTTTACCAGTGATCTGTTGGGATCTCTTTCATCTGAGGCCCCTGAGACGGACTGTTGGGCGATCGTCATGAACGATGTGCCTGAAGGCTATCGCTATCCCAGTCAGGTACGCTTCGAATTGAACTACAAAAATCTGGGAGACTACCGGTTGGCAGCCGACTTCTTGAATATGAACCAGGTTGATGCGGTCTGTCTGCAGCACGAGTTTGGCATATTTGGGGGGGATTACGGCTGTCACGTTTTGGAACTCCTGCGAAATTTACGTATGCCTGTGGTAACCACCTTGCACACATTGTTCAGGCAGCCTGATTCGGGACAAAGGGCCATCGTCAAAGAGCTGGGACGCAGTTCTGACCGCCTGGTGGTCATGAGCCGAAAGGCCGAGGAGACCCTTAAAAAAGTTTACGAGATACCCGCAGAAAAATGCGTTATGATTCCTCATGGCATTCCTGATGTGCCCTTTGTTGATCCGAATTACTACAAGGACCAGTTCGCAGTGGAGGGACGCAAGGTCATTTTGACTTTCGGTTTGGTTTCTCCGGGCAAGGGCATCGAGTACATGATTGATGCCTTGCCGGTGATTGCAGGCACGCATCCTGAAATCGTCTACATTGTTCTTGGCGCAACACATCCGAATGTGAAAAGGGAGCAGGGCGAGGCTTACCGTCTTTCCCTCCAGCGCCGCGCAAGAGACCTGGGCGTGGAACGCCACGTTATCTTTCACAACAGGTTCGTGGATCTCAAGGAATTGTGCGAGTTCATAGGGGCCGCCGACATATACGTGACGCCTTATCTGAACAAGGAACAGATCGTTTCCGGTAGTCTCGCCTATGCCCTTGGTGCGGGCAAGGCTGCCATCTCCACCCCCTACTCGTATGCCGAGGAGATACTCGGTGATGGGAGAGGCCTTACGGTTCCCTTCAGGGATTCAAACACCCTGGCCGCCCGGGTGATCTATCTCCTGGACAACGAAGTTGAACGTCATGGCATGCGCAAGAGGGCCTACACCTTTTGCCGGGACATGATATGGAAAGAGGTGGCTCGGCGCTACCTCGAGCTCTTGATCGAGGTCAAGAATGAACGGGAGCTGTGCCCAAGGGTCACCTTCTATGCCAAGACCCTGCAGGCCATCCCACCGGAGCTGCCTCGGCCAAACCTTCACCATCTGAACCAGATGACAGACGACGTCGGGATGCTTCAGCACGCCAAGTTCTTAGTGCCTGACCGCTCTCACGGCTACTGTACTGATGACAATGCGCGGGCCTTAATCGCCGTCCTGATGGCCCAGGACCAGGTTCCGGACGATAATGCGTTGGTTGACCTGGCCTGCCGGTACGTCGGTTTTTTGCACCATGCGTTCAACGAGGCCAGTGGCCGTTTCCGGAATTTCATGGGCTACGACCGGAGATGGCTCGATGAATATGGCTCAGAGGACAGCCATGGTCGCGCAATCTGGGGCCTGGGCATGGCAGCGGCCCTGTCAAAATCTGAGAGCCTTAGCGGGGCAGCCATAAGCATCTTCGAGCGGGCGTTGGGGGTCATGGATGACTTCCGGTTTCCCAGGGCCTGGGCCTTCGGCCTGGTAGGCATTCACGCTTATCTGAGGCGATTTAGCGGGGACAGTGAGGTGCGACGGGTTCGAGAGAGCCTGGCGAACCGACTCTTCGATCTCTACCAGACCAATGCCACCGATGATTGGCCGTGGATAGAGGACGCTGTAACCTACGCCAACGGCAAGATACCTCAGGCCCTGCTTCTTTCCGGGCAATGGCTCCAGCGAGGAGACATGATTGAGGCCGCCCTCCATTCTCTGGAATGGCTTGTGCGCATCCAGACCGATCCCAAAGGACATTTCGTGCCGATTGGCAACCACGGGTGGTTTTCGCGAAATGGAGAGCGGGCCAGATTCGATCAACAGCCGATCGAGGCCCAAAGCATGATTGACGCCTGCATCGAGGCTTATAACATCACCAGAGATGAAAAATGGATCGACGAGGCCCGGCGGTGCTTTGACTGGTTCTTGGGCAAGAATGATCTGAATGTCCACCTGTACGACTACAGAACAGGGGGGTGTTGCGACGGCCTGACAGCCAACGGCGCAAACCGGAATCAGGGCGCAGAATCGACTTTGGCCTGGCTGCTTTCCCTTTTGAGCTTGTACTCACTCAGTGGCTCGGAAGTCGTTACTCGGAACACCGTAACCACTTGAAAGATAGAAAGCTGATATGTCTGTAAAACCGATTGTTATTGTTAGTTCTTACCCGCCGCGGCTTTGCGGGATTGCCACCTTCGCGGAAGAGGCCCGTGAATTCATTCAGAAGGCAAACCCGCAAAGGGAGGTCTTGGTCATCAGCCACACCGACGGCCGGGGCAAAGGCGTCTTTCCCCTTATTGACATGAGCCGCCGGAACTGGTGGAAACCAGTGGTCGAAAAAATCAGCGAGCTGGATGCGTATGCTATTCATCTGGAGCACGAGTACAGCCTCTACGAGTTTCGGGACAAGCGCGGCATCGGCGACAATAACAAAGGCTTTCTCACGCTTCTTGAGGCGATCAGTGACTACCCAATTGTCGTCGAGCCTCACACGGTTCATGGGCGACTCAGAGATGCTGAGGCCAACTTCATCTGTGAGCTCTGCCAAAGAAGCGACGTTGTCCTGTTCAAGTGTCACTACCAGAAATGGCGTCTCGAGTGGACCTTTGCCGCATACGGGTGGCAGACCCCTCGAAACATTATGGTAGTGCCACACGGTGCCAGACCGGACAGGCGTTGGGGGATGGATGTAATACCCGAGCTAAGAAAAGAATTGGGCCTTGAGGAGGCTGGGCTATCTGACCATGTGGTAGGTATGATCGGCTGGATCCAGTCCAACAAGCGCTGGGACATTCTGCTCTCTATGTGGGACGAGGTTCACGAAGAGATCAAACGTCGCTCCGGGCGGGAGTGGGACCTGCTGGCGGCAGGGACAATGCGCGATCCTGATCACAGGGACGACTATGAAGAGTGGAAGAAAGAAGTCTGGAGACTGGAACGTAAGGGTATCGCACACTACCATGAATTCGTGCCAAGGGGAGATCTCTATTACAAGATGATGGCCATTTGCGACTTTATCGTCCTGCCATCTATTGATGAGACACAGTCGGGCACGCTGGCCCGGGTCATTGCCCTGAACAAGCCGTATATCACCACAGCACCCATGGAGGGGTTGACCGCCCAGACCCTGGAGAGCGAAGGTGGCCTCCTGTTTACCACAAAACGGATGCTGAAGGAGAAGGTGATTCGGCTGGCCTGCGACGAACAACTGCGACTGGAATTCGGCGAGAACCTGAAACGTTACCTGGATGAGGTCGTGTCCTGGCATGTGATAACCAGACAGTATCTCCACGCTTACGAACTGGCCCGGCACGCCAAGCGCTCCGGGCAGCCTGTTGTTCTGGATTTGGAGTTTTAAGGATTGCCATATGAATAAAGCACACTTTAAAGAAGTTTTTCGACGTTATGCAGGCAATCCCATCATCACCGTCAAGGACCTGCCATATCCGGCCAATTCTGTCTTCAACGCCGCTGCAACGAAGGTGGGAAGTGAGACGTTGCTCTTGATGCGGGTGGAAGACAGGCGTGGCATATCCCACCTTACCGCGGCCAGGAGCAAAGACGGGATTGACAACTGGCGTATTGATGACCAGCCGACCTTGATACCCGGTCCGAAAAGCCACGCCGAAGAGATTTGGGGCATAGAAGATCCTCGAATCACGTTCCTTGAAGGGCAAGAGCGGTGGGCCATAGCGTACACAGCTTACTCTGAAGGGGGGCCTCTGGTCTGCCTGGCCACTACCGCTGACTTCAAGTGCTTTGAACGCCTTGGCCCTGTGATGCCGCCCGAGGACAAGGACGCGGCCCTGTTTCCGGTGCGTTTTGCCGGACGCTGGGCCATGATCCACCGGCCGGTTCCCACTTTCCCGGGCAGGGGCCCTCACATCTGGATTTCCTTCTCCCCGGACCTTAAACACTGGGGCGATCATCGGATCCTCATCCGAACACGAACGGGTGGCTGGTGGGACAGCGACAAGATCGGTCTCTCACCGCCACCGCTGAAGACCGACGCTGGCTGGTTGATCCTGTATCACGGCGTTAGAACGACAGTTGGCGGAGCTATCTACCGGCTGGGACTGGCATTGCTCGACATTGATGACCCTACGCGCGTGATCGCACGTTCTGATGAGTGGGTATTCGGACCGGAAAAGGACTATGAACTGTTCGGCGATGTGGATAAGGTTGTCTTTCCTTGTGGGTGGGTGGCCGAAGATGACGAGGTCAGGCTCTATTACGGCGGGGCTGATACCTGCCTGGCCCTGGCAACGGCAAACTTGTCGGAGATGCTGGGCTGGCTCAAGAAACATAATGTCTGTGCTGAGGGACAATGATGCACATCGGTATGCTTTCACCCATAGCCTGGCGCACCCCGCCCAGACACTACGGTCCCTGGGAGGGTGTGGTCTCCCTCTTGACCGAGGGCCTGGTCAAAAGAGGTGTGGACGTCACCTTGTTTGCCACAAAGGAGTCTCAAACGGCAGGGCACCTGGTTGGTGTGTGCCCACGGGGTTACGAGGAAGATGAGACTTTTCTACCCAAGGTCTGGGAATGCCTGCACATCTCCGAGCTGTTCGAACAGGGAGACAAATTCGACCTCATCCATAATCACTTCGATTACTTGCCCCTTACTTACACGGGTATGACTTCTACCCCTGTACTGGCCACCATTCACGGTTTTTCGTCGCCCAAGATACTCCCTGTATACAAAAAATACAACGACCGGGTCTATTACGTCTCCATTAGTGATGCAGACCGCAGCCCAGAGCTTGACTATATTTCCACTATTCACCACGGCATCGACCTGAGCCAGTTTACCTTCAGGTCCGAACCGGGCGACTATCTGCTTTTTTTCAGCCGAATCCACCCTGACAAGGGGGCAAAGGAGGCCATCGAGATCTCAAGACGGGTCGGCAAAAAACTGATCATGGCCGGCATTGTTCAGGATGCGGACTATTTCGATCGCGTGGTCAAGCCTCATCTGGACGGCGATAATGTCAAATATGTGGGCAGTGCAAACCCTGAGAAAAGAAACGGGCTGCTGGGCGGAGCTTACGCCTTGCTCCATCCGATCAACTTTGATGAGCCCTTCGGTTTGTCGGTAATCGAGGCGATGGCCTGCGGGACGCCTGTTATTGCCTTCAACCGGGGGAGCATGCCCGAAGTGATCGCCCACGGTCGTACGGGCTTTCTCGTCTCATCGATCGCTGAGGCCGTGTCCAGGCTTGACGAGATCAGTGGAGTCGACAGGGCAGAGTGTCGAAAATGGGTAGAGCAAAGATTCAGCGCTGAGCGGATGGTGGAAGACTATGTCCGAGTCTACGAAAAGATTCTGGCAGCCCGCAGGCACAAACCCTCAAGTGTGTAAGGAATGACTATGGCCGGTTACAGCGGTCCGATTATCAGACGGTACAAGGGCAACCCTATCCTTACCAAAAACGATGTGCCGTACCCAGTGGAGACGGTCCACAACGCCGGCGTGGTTAAGTATAATGGGCGGTACGTCATGCTTTTCAGGTCCCATTTGCGAAATGGGCGGTCTGTCATCGGAATGGCTGAAAGCGATGATGGATTTTGCTTCCGGGTGCGACCCGAACCATTCCTCACGCCGTGCAAAAAGAAGCCTTTCGCCCTTTACGAGGAGTTTGGCGTGGAGGACCCGCGCATCTGCCCCCTGGAAGGGGCCTACCTGATCACGTACAGTGCCTATTCCAGGCACGGGGTGAGGGTCGCCCTCGCACGAACGTTCGACTTCAACCATGTCGACCGGTTATCCCTGATCACTCAGACAGATTACCGCAATGTAGTCATCTTCCCCGAGAAAATCGGTGGCCGCTATGCTCGACTTGACCGGCCTCATTCTGAAATCTCTCCATGGTCCATCTGGATATCCTTTTCGCCGGATTTGATCCATTGGGGCGATTCTGAGGTTGTTATCAAACCGCTGCCCTATCATTGGGATGAGATGAAAATCGGCCCTGGCACCACTCCCATCAAGACAGAGAAGGGATGGCTAAACATCTTTCATGGCGTCTTTAAAACCATGGACGGTGCAATATATCGGCTGGGAGTGGCCCTTCACGACCTTGATGACCCTGCCCAAGTCCTGGGCGTGGCTGACGAATGGATTCTACAACCTGAGGATCCCTGGGAAGTAACCGGCTATGTCCACAACGTGGTTTTTACCTGCGGCGCAGTGGCCGAAGATGATGGGATGCTCAAGATTTACTGGGGCGGCGCGGATACGGTCGTGTGCGCGGGAACGGCCCGGATTGATGACCTCATTGCATTGTGTGTCAACAAGCCGCGACCGGCTACAGGCGTGCTATAAACAAGGTAAAAGAGAACGTAGGGGCTTGGCCCCAATTGGAGTAATGGAGTACTGGAGTGATGGGTTTATTCGAGCCGCTACTCCAATACTCCACTACTCCATTACTCCATCTGAATGGCATGAAACAGTCTTTTCGTCCCAAACCTGGATCAGGTAGTCTTTGTGGTCTTCAAAGACCTGGGCCTGCTCCTCGACCAATTCTTCGGCCTGGCTTGATGTCATCTTTCGGGTTTCGTTAATAAAGGAAGCCACGCGGCCGAGGTAGAGGGGAGTGACCAGGTTTACCAGTTGGGTCCGGTTGTGGGTCCAACGGTGGAAAGTTGCCACGGTCTCATACAGCACCATGACCCAGGTCTTCACCGGCATGACAAACTTGGTCTTGGCCCTGGCTGCGCACCTCTTGAGTTCCTCGAAACACGCCGGACAAAAGATATCCCGATAGAGAGCCTTGAACTGCCGAAACCCCGCCTTGTACTCTGTGACCAGGCGGCTAAGGTCAATATGGATAGGTTCCGGTTCCACAGACTCCTGAACTCCGAACAAAGGAACAGTCCGGCTCCCCCTGATCGCTTTCCACTCGGTCTCGTGCTGCTCCATGAGAACAGCGAGGGTGTGTACCACCTGGCGGAACATAGGCCCCAGCGATTCGGCCGGGTCCTTGGCGTCATGGACCTTTACTCCTAAGTTGGACTGACAGATCTTGAAATTGCTGGTAATAGCGTTGGTGGTCATCCAGATATCAATGCCATAGCGGGCTACATCCGTGTCCCAGACGTCCTGCTCAATATAGTATGCTGCCAGCTCGCCTGCAAACGCAAAGTCGCCCCCGATGGGTTGGCGGATGCGCAGACCGTAAAGGGCGCGGGTCAGATTATAGACAATGTTGTTCGTGATGGTCCCGTCATACTTGTAGCGGGTGTACACAGGGGAAACGTACTGGTAGTCCTTTTCAAAAATTGGTTCCAGAAGATGTTTGACCCAATCGCTGGTGATGGAGCGCAGGTCCGAGTCCACCACCACGCAGGCTTTCACCCTGAGGCGCTTGGCCGCCTCGAACGCCGATCGAAAAGCTGACCCCTTGCCGGCAGGCCCCCGGTAGATGGAGACGACCTTCTCCTGCCAGGGTTTGATCTGGAACTCCTTCGCTACCTCGCGCGTGTCGTCTGTGGAACCTCCATCGGCAATAAATATTACACATCTTCTGTCCTTGTAATGCTTGGCCAGGCCGTGAGTGACCATCTGAATCACGTGTTCTATGGTCTTCTCATTGTTGTAACAGGGAATCCCTACGAGGATGTCTGCACGCTCTATTTCCTCAATCCTTTTTGACGTATATGCTCTCAGTGCCGTATCATAACTCATGGTTCCTGATCTCCTTGTTCAAGTCTTGCCGGCGGCTATGAGTCACCCGGCATTCCTTCACTCTGGCCCCAAGAAGGTTTGAGGTCAATATTGTTGACAAGAAGTATATGCTTGTCAAGAATGAAAATGAATTGATGAATATCGTTTTCTATGGCCTGATGTCTAAAAGCCATTGTTGACAGGATTAACAGGATTTACGGGATTTCTTTGTATTCCTTATATCCTGTCTATGCTATCAAAAAATGGAGGTTGCTACACTGTGAACGGAGGGACTTTCTAGAGTAAACACTAACATCAATCTTAAGGAGGTACGAATTATGTCAGAACATCAGATGAAAGATCGTATTGTGGAGGAACTGAAGAAGGCTAAGGAGGCCGGACAGATCACCACAGAAAAGGTGCGTGAGATTGTCAAGGATGCCGTATCCACTGCCGTGGCCGAAACTAAAGGCGGTGTCGAGGAGCTTCGCCCTGTTGTGAAAGATGCTGTGGCTGCTGCTGTGGAAGGTTTGAAGGAGGCCGGGGCAGATGTAAAAGAGACCGTGGAGGGAGCTGTAGAAGGGGCGATCGCCGGTGCCCGCAGCCGAGGGGATCAGGCGGTCGAGGCCACCCGGGAAGAACTCCGCAAACTCGAAACACGACTCGAAGATGAGA
>JAGMBW010000083.1 GCA_023129535.1 Desulfobacterales bacterium | reverse complement strand
GCCTGGAAGGGGCAAAAGAGGCAGGGGCTGCATTGCCCGAAGAGGTTAAGGAACGGGTTGAATCCGCTGTAACCGACATCAAACTGAGAAGTACAGAACTATTAGGTTTGACCAAACAGACTGTCAAGGAAGCTGTCAAACATGCCATCGAGTCCGGCAAAGATGTGAAAGAGACCGTGGCTCACATTACCAGAGATGCCACCGAAAGAGCCCTAAAAGAAGGGCGGTTCAGGGCGGATAGGGTGAAGGGAATTGCCGAGAAGGTCATGTCTGGCGCAGTAGAAGCCGCCGAGAAGACCGGCAAGGAGGTCAAGAATGTTGCCCTTGGTGCTTTTGAAGGAACTCAGAAAGGGATCGCATCAGCAGTGGAATCTGTTGAGGAAAGGACAAAGGCATTTGTCCGGGAGGACATAGCCAAGACAAAGGAAGACCTTGAGGCAATCGAGGAGCTTTTTGTAGAGACTACACGCAAAGTGGCAAGGCGTTCCGGAGAAGTCGCAAAGCACGTGCTAAATAACGTTGCCGATCAGACCAAAAAAACGAAGTCTGTTTTGAGAGAAAGAATTGGGCATGCTGCGGAAGCAACTCCTCAAAGACTGAAGGATGCCGGAAAAGATGTGGCCAAAGCGACTGCGGAAGCTGCTGGCAAGGCTGGCGAGGTCATGACCGAAGAGGCCAGGGAACTTGGGAAAAGGTCTGTGGATATAGCAAGGAGGGCCGTCTCAGGGCTGTGGAAAGGGGCAAAGGATGTCCTAAAGAAGGGCGGCAAAGAGGAGTAATCTGTATTCCGGGGAGGGCATACAAGAAATTCAACATATCATAAGGAGCAACTATCATGACAAAGCTCACTTTCTTTAATGTGGATGAAAAAGAACAGGCTGTACTACTAAATGCATTTGACGGAGAAAAAACATTTGAATTGAGTTTTCGTCAGGAATCTCTTAATGTACACACGGGAACTATTGCAAAAGATGCAGAAGGAATAGGAATATTCATCCAATCCCAGATTACACAGGAGGTGCTTGATCTGCTGCCTCAATTGAGGATTGTTGCTACCATGTCCACCGGTTTTGACCATATTGACCAAAATGTATGCAAGGCACGAAACATCACGGTATGCAATGTCCCCGCTTACGGTGATAACACTGTAGCCGAGTATGCCTTTGGTCTTATCATAGCCCTGGCCCGCAAATTGAAACCAACATTTGAACGGGTAGAACGGGGATTTTTTAGCCGTACCGGTCTAATGGGTATGGACATTAAAGGAAAGACTCTCGGCCTGGTAGGAACGGGTCGAATCGGTTCTCATATGGCAAGGCTTGGATGGGCCTTTGGGATGAAGGTAATTGCCTGTGATGTGAAGCCGAATGCAACTCTTGCCGAGAAGTTCGAAGTAACGTTTCTGAGCCTGGAGGAGGTCTTGCAGCAGGCCGACGTTATCAGCCTGCATGTGCCATATCTTCCGTCTACCCATCACCTGATCAATGCAGAGAAATTGCGATTGATTAGGCCCACAGCCATACTCGTAAACACTGCCCGCGGAAAGGTGGTTGATACTAAGGCTGTATCTGTAGCCTTGCGTGAGGGCCGACTCGGAGGAGTAGCCCTGGATACCTTTGAGGGTGAAGAGGTCTGGATTGAAGAAGAATTTCTCAAAAGAGATGATCTGGCGGCCATCACGCTGAGAGAGGCAATGGAGAGCTTTTCAATCATGCGTTCAGAACGGGCGATTCTCACGCCACACAATGCCTTCAATACGAGGGAGGCCCTGGAACGAATTCTGATTACCAGTGCTCAAAACGTCAAGGCCTATTTTAGTGGCAGTCCCCAAAATGTGGTCGCTTAAGCATGACAACGGATTCGAAATATCAAAAAATCAATGGAGACCGTTTGGAGAACTCACTCCGTTTCGCAAAGAAATGGACAGGCTCTGGAAAAGATGAGAAAACCAAGACCTCAGCACCAGTTGATTGTAAGCTTTGTCATTTTGATCGTTGTGGGCTCCATGGTCCTGATACTGCCTGGCATGACAACGGATGGGAAGATCTCCTATGTTGACGCCCTCTTTACGTCCACGTCCGCGGTGTGCGTGACCGGGCTTGTGGTTAAGGACACAGGCACCGACTTTACGAGGCTGGGCCAATGGGTCATTTTGGCCTTGATCCAGTTGGGGGGAATCGGTATTATGACTTTCTCAACGATTTTCCTTCTTATCCTTGGCAGGCAGCCTTCGTTCAGCCAGGACACGTTGCTTGAGAGCACCTTTGCCCGTTCTCCCATGCGAAACCTTCACACCCTGATCATTTCCGTGGTGGTATTCACTGTTGTGGTTGAGCTGCTCGGTGCGGGATGTTACTTTCTGAACTGGTGGGACGAGTTTCCCGTTGGTGAAGCGCTGTTCACTTCCCTGTTCCATGCGGTTTCTGCATTTTGCAACGCTGGATTCTGCCTCTTTTCAGACAGTTTCACGAGATACCAGGGAAATATCCTCATCAACCTGAACACCATTTTTCTCATAATCGTAGGGGGAATAGGATTTTTGATTCTGCTGGAGATCTCCCAACGCTTTTGGCACAAGAACAAGCAACGAAATCGAGAACGGAAGACCCTTTCCCTGCATGCGAGACTGACCGTCATCACGACGTTTATCTTGATCTTAGCAGGGGCTGTGTTTTTCTTCCTGACCGAATATGGCGACATACTCAACGGGATGACTTTGTCAAAGAAACTTCTCACAGCCTTTTTCCAATCGGTTACTGCAAGGACAGCGGGTTTTAGCACGGTCGATTTCGGTCGGCTTGCTAACGCCACGCTGTTCCTTTTTGTCATTCTCATGTTCATTGGGGCTTCACCTGGCTCTTGCGGCGGTGGCATCAAAACGACAACAGCAGCGGTCTTCTTTGCCTTAGTGCGATCCAAACTGAGGGGACAAATCCACACAAGGATCATGAACCGAACCATTCCCAACCAGTCGGTATCGAGGTCCGTGGCAGTCCTGATATCCTCCGGTTTGGTTATAGCCTTAATGCTTGCGATCCTTCTTATCACTCAGCCTGGCAATACCTCTGTTGTGGAAAGCCGGGGGATGTTTCTTGAGTATCTTTTTGAGGCCGTATCAGCCTTTGGTACGGTGGGCCTGTCTATGGGTTCAACATCCAGCCTGGATGTCACGGGAAAGTTGCTCATTATTGTGCTGATGTTTGTAGGACGACTGGGGCCACTGACACTGGCATTTTCTATCCGTCCGGAGGAAGCAGAGGATAAGTTTAAGTATACGGAAGAAAATGTTATGATTGGATAAGAGAGTTGGTTGTTTACTGATGGAATCTATCAGAGGGACAAAATGAAGATCACAGTCATCGGTTTGGGAAAGTTTGGCATGAATGTCGTCAAAGAACTGTATGCTCGAGGACACGACGTGCTCGCTATTGACAAGAACAAGGATCTTGCCCAGAGGGCACAGGAGTTTTCTTCCAAGGCGGTTATTGCTGACTGCAGCGAGAAAGGGGTCCTGGAAAACCTGGGGCTTTCGACGGTTGATATTACCATTGTAAGCATGGGGAGCAATCTGTCTGGAAGCATTTTGGCGACCATGTATCTCAAAGAGCTTGGGGTCAAAAACGTCATCGTCCAGGCAATCCATGAGGACCACAAGAAGATTCTTGAAAATGTGGGGGCAACGCAGATAGTATTTCCTGAAAGGGAGATGGCCGTAAAGTTGGCCCAGAGCATCACGACACCCAATGTCCTTGATTATCTCCCATTAACCGATGCTTTCTCCATCATGGAGATCATTCCACCCAGGGGGTTTATAGGAAAGTCCTTGCTTGAGCTCGACTTAAGAAAGAAATATCAAATTCAAGTTATCGCCATAATGGACACGATAGAAGGCAAAATCAGCATGGCTTTTTCTCCGAGCCAGCCAATTGAGCGAACTCACAGGCTGATTGTTTTGGGAGCACAGGAGTCCTTGGAAAAGATAAAGGATCTCAATAGCTGTTAGTGGCGATCTTGGTTTCAGTAAAGAAAAATTAGGAGCTATCAGGTTATAACAAATCTAAAACCCAGGTTTAAATGAGATGGAGAAGAAATGAAGAAACGTGTGCTTATAGTCGGTCATAAGAATCCAGACAGCGATTCGGTATGCTCAGCAATAAGCTATGCCTATTTTAAGAACCTTGTGGACAAGACCCGATTGTATATACCATGCATGGCTGGCGCAATAAACAAGGAAACAAAATATATTCTGGAAAGGTTTGATATTGAAACTCCTATGGTTATAAATAGCGTTGTAGCTACAGTAAATGATATGGATTTAAAGGGGCCTATTACTGCCTCACCGGAAGATTGTATAAGAGATATCGGCCGTTTAATACGTAAGAAAAATATCCGTAGCCTTCCAGTCACAGATTCAGGAGGCAGATTACTGGGTATAGTTGGCAAAGAACATCTGTCTGAACATTATATTGAAAGAGTGGAAATAGAAGATTTATCTGTAACACCTATTGATCTAAATGTTCTGTTAGCTGCATTAAACGGCAAAATTCTTGCCAATACCGGAAAGGTTGAATTACTGACTGGCAAGATATTTATAGCTGCCGCACAGAGAGGAACCATTTTAAATCGGATAAGAAAAGGGCATATTGTTATCATAGGAGATAGGACAGATGTACAGATAGATCTAATCAAGGCAGGCTGCTCAGCCCTAATTATTACAGGAGAATCACCTGTTAGCGAAGAAGTCCTTGCCTTAGCCACACGTGAACAGGTTTTAATAGTTTCCTCATCCTATTATACATTTGCCACGGCCAAGTTGATCAATCTGTCGGTACCAGTTGTATCTATTATGTCCAGGGATGTTCCAGTAGCAGGATTAAGAACTCCTATAGTCGAGATAAAAGCAAAGGTGATGGAATCAAAATACCGTTGCGTACTGATAGTTGACGAAGGCAACCGTCTGATCAGTATTATAACGCGAACCGATCTTTTAGAGCCCATTCAAAAACAGGTAATCCTGGTCGATCACAATGAAATATCCCAGGCAGTCGATGGCATCGAACAGGCAGATATATTAGAGATCATTGACCATCACAGGGTTGGGGATATATCCACATTACGGCCAATAACCGTTTATAATGAGCCCATCGGGAGTACATGTACCATTATAGCCAACCTTATGTTTCTTCATCAGGTTGAAATCCCTTCCAACATAGCTGGGGCCCTCTTGTCCGGCATATTATCGGATACGCTCCTTCTAACCCTGTCTACCGCCACAGAAAAGGACCGTGAAGTGGCCGACAGATTGCGAAAAATGACCAGCTTAGATTTGGACATTTTTGGTAAGAAGTTATTAAAGTCGAGCATTGATATAAAGGGCAAGACGCCCAAGGAAATTCTATTGAGTGATTTCAAGGAATACGTATTGAGGGATAAAAAGGTTGGTGTAAGTCAGACAATGGTTTTAGATGACGCGGAAATAGCAACTGTCGAAGAAGGAATTAAGGTGGAGATGGAAAAACTTTGCCAAACCGAAGCGTATAGCCTGGTGGTCTTTCTGATAGTAAATCCTCTCGAGAAAAAAGGTGAGCAAATCTTTGTTAAGGGTGAAAAAGAAATTATCGAAAAGGCATTTGGGGTAATAGTAAAGGATGATAAATGTTTCATCCCGGAAATCCTCTCTCGAAAAAAGGATTTTATTCCAAGAATCGGGAGCTTTCTCATGTTTCTGTCATAACCAGTCCGAGAATGCCCGGGCAACGATCATTGAAGAAAACTGCCTGGTAGGCCTGTTTTTAGGTGATTTATTCTTTCCATCGAGTACTTTTTGTTATATGACGTCGCTAATCTGAAAATCGGTGTACGTGTGAAGGAGAAGAACGGCTGCTGAAGGATGAAGAAAAAAACATCGATGGATATGAAAAGAAAACGAAAGGAGACGGAGAGAATGAAAAAGATGATAGTGATATTATCAGTGCTAATTACAATATCTATTCCAGAAGTATCATTTTCACGAAAGGAGATAACAAAAAATTTGTACGATCTGGATAAATTAGAAATATTAAATATTAGAAATAAACTAAGAGAGAGTATAAAAAATTTGTCTGTCGTAAAAGAGGATTTAAAGCTAATATATATTTCCATGAGTGCTTGTGAAGCTAAAGAACGGTTTCTTGTAATGCAGTCCCGTGAAAACGTTGAAAACATAGAAAGAATATATATGTACCTGGAGGCTGAGCTGGAACGGGTCTCACTGATAAAAAAAGATAAGATATCCTATTATCGTTATCTGAAAGAATATAACATTGAACAAATGAGAAGACTTGTGAATGAATATCTTAACAATACACAAAGAATGTATCCTCAAATATCAAATAAGGCTGCTTTACATTTAATTGACAAAGCGGCAGAAACCGTACGCTCATCATCAGAGCTATTAGATAAAGCTGTTGAAATCGTGGAACGATATAGTAAGCAGAAGGAGGCAGGAGTCACAGGACATTAAGAATGATACATATTACCCGCACTAAACGTAACATCTCAATAAATGTGGGTAAGCCTCCTGGATTCCCGTTTTCGCGGGAATGACGTAAGGCAGGTTTCTGTCATTCCCGCGTAGGCGGGAATCCAAAGAAGTCACCGACAAAGGATTTACCCCTATTTATTGAGAACATACCACTAAACTTATCAAAATAAACCGTGGAAAGGGGAAGAATCATGTTTGATCTCATCAAGAAGACCATGCTTACCGGAGTTGGGCTGGCCGGTTTGACCAAGGACAAGGTCGAGAAATTGGCCAGCGAGCTTGCAAAAAAGGGAAAGCTTTCTGAGAAAGAGGGAAGGAAGCTGGCCGATGATCTCTTGAAAAGATGGGAGAAGGCCAAAAAGGATTTGGGAGCGCAGGTAGCAAAGGTAGCAAAGGATACAATGAAAAAAATGAGGCTTGCTACCAGAGAAGATATCGCCAAACTCACAGAACGGCTAAAGAAGCTTGAGCAGGCTTTGAAAGAAAGACGTTCAAAAGGCTAAATGCTGAGCATCCGAAAAATCGGCGTAATTGGCCGTACCTACCGACACTTGCAACGCTACCGCCAGATCCTTACTGTCCTCTTTAAGTACGGCTTTGGGGATTTGGTGGACATCCTTAAGATCGAACAGTATCTTGAAATCGGTCTTCAAATGATCTCCAGGAAAAGGCGGGAGCAGGTAGAGAGACTGACCAGGTCGGAGAGGGTCCGAATGGCATTGGAAGAACTCGGGCCTACCTTTATCAAGCTGGGCCAGGTGCTCTCCACGCGTCCCGACCTAATTCCAGTAGAATTTGTAGAAGAGCTTTCGAAACTCCAGGATGATGTACCTCCTTTCCCCTACGCCGAGGTTGAGCAAATTATCGAGTCAGAACTTGGCATGCCCCCCGGAGATATATTCCAGCATTTCGAGGAAACGCCACTTGCCGCAGCCTCCATCGGCCAGGTTCACAGGGCACAGTTGAAGGATGGCGAGGAAGTAGTGGTCAAGGTCCAGCGACCGCGTATCCACAGGACCATCGAGGTGGATCTGGAGATCATGCTCCATTTAGCCTCGCTCATGGAGCGGCACTTAGAAGAATTTCAGGTGAGCCGTCCTGCCAGAATCGTGGAGGAATTCGCCCGAACCCTTGAAAAAGAAATAGATTATACCATTGAGGCATCACACATAGAGCGGTTTTCCCGGCAATTCATAGACGATGAGACCGTTTATGTCCCCAAGGTATTTCGCGAGGCAACAACAGGCCGCGTCCTCACCATGGAGTATATCGACGGGATTAAGGCCTCCGAGGTTCACCGCATAGAGCAAGCGGGATTGGATCGCAAGATCATTACTGCCCGGGGCGCCGACTTGATTCTAAAACAGATCTTTGATCATGGATTTTTTCATGCCGACCCCCATCCCGGAAATATCTTTGTCCTGGCGAACAACGTGATCTGCTATCTCGACTTTGGTATGATGGGGTCTGTTGACCGACAGACCCGGGAAGACTTTGCTGATCTGGTCCATAGCGTGGTAAGGAGAGATGAATCGGGGGCTATGCAGGCCCTCCTCATGCTCACGCAGTATGATAAGGAACCGGACACACGGCTCTTAGCAAGAGATTTGGCCGATTTCATGGGGCAGCATCTTTACAAGCCACTTAAATATATACAAATGGAAAAGCTCCTCCAGCAGCTCTTGGAACTCGTTTCTCGCCATCGCCTGCGGATACCGCCTGATCTTTTTCTAATGATGAAAGCCTTAGCTACTGTGGAGGGCGTTGGCCTTTCCCTTGATCCAGATTTCCATATGATCAATCAAGCCGCTCCGTTTATCCAGCGCGTCAAGATGGAGCGGCTTCATCCCAAACGTGTGGCAAGCGATATCCTTAAATCCGGCACTGAGCTTGTTCGACTTATCCAGGAAATCCCGGGAGAGCTGCGCGAGTTATTGAGACAGATGAAACGGGGTAAGGTCAAGATGGAATTTGAGCACCGGGGGCTTGAGCCCATGCTGGCCACGCACGATCAGATCAGCAATCGGATTGCTTTTTCTATTGTCATTGGAGCCCTTATCATCGGTTCCGCCCTTATCGTTCTCTCCAAAACACCCCCATTCGTGTTCGGCATTCCTGTCATCGGCATTATCGGTTTTGTGGCGGCTGCTCTAATGGGGATATGGCTTCTTATAGCAATCTTAAAAAAGGGGAGGCTTTGAGATGTGGGTGATGGTTTGCCAGTATGTCCTGATCTTCACTCTTTTTCCTGTGGTCCTTGCCTCAGGGGCTTCCGAGCAGCCCCCGCCACAGGGCAAACTCATCCCTGATTCGCTTATTAGCCTCGGCTCTGAGAATGGACGCGCCTGTGCGATCCTCGTTGAGAAAGATAGCCAGAGTCTTATGGTTTACGAATACAAAGACACGTTTTCTCTTAAGTATAAGTTTCCTTGTTCCACGGGTGACGGCGCCGGAAGGAAGGAGAAATCTGGAGACCGAAAGACCCCGGAAGGGGTCTACTTTTTGACGAAGGCTTTTGAGAAAAGGTATTTGAGCGCCACTTATGGTAACAGGGCCTTTGTCATGGATTATCCAAATCTTCTGGATCGAAAGTTTAACCGCGGGGGGAATAACATTTGGCTGCACGGGAGCAACAAGCCGATCAAATCCCGTGACTCAAATGGCTGCGTCGTGATGGCCAATGATGATCTTGAAAGACTCGCTCGATGCATCGACCTAAACCGTACGCCGATTATCATCAAGCAGAAGTTGAACATGGTACGGGACGAGAGCCAACTGGCAGACAAAGAGAGCCTTACGAGATTTCTGGATGAATGGAAAACCGCTTTTGTTACAGGAGACAGGGCCAAATACATCGCATGTTACAGTGAACCTTTTGGAGATTTTGACACCCTATGGAGGGTATGGGATCGGATTCGCACCACCTTGCAACATGCCCAAATTCCTCTTGAGATGAGACTCCAGGACTTGATTCTCGTGCGAGACAACCCCTGTGTCGTGGCCCTCTTTGACCAGACCATACACCTGGGCCCCCACATGAGGGTTGTGGGCACGAAGGAGCTCTTTTTCGAAAAAAACGGGAAAACCTGGAAGATCATAGGGGAAACTTACCAGCCGAGTGACCCCGACCATGGAGCCAACAGTACGCTGGTGGCTGCTCTGAATCGCCTGGACCGGCTCCACACAGACGAAAGAGCGATTGCAGATCTAATTGCCGAATGGTCCGCTGCTTGGAGCTCCAAAGACATACGTCGCTACCGTGCCTGCTATGCTCCTGATTTTCGGGCCAGGGGCATGAATCTTGAGAACTGGATACGTTATAAGAAGGGACTGAACAGACGCTATGGCTCGATTCAGGTCAGTATTGAAGACCTGAACATCCAGCAGGGGCCAAAGGGAAGCACTGCAACATTCTTGCAGGGATACAATTCAAGCGGGCACCGGTCAGTGGGCATCAAACGCCTTCTGCTCAAACGCATCGGAGGGGCATGGAAGATCTATCGAGAAACCTTCCACAGGGTTCGCAGTTAAGAAGTCCCAGCCGTACGCGCGAAGCCTCAAAGCACTGGAGAGTCTTTTTGATAGGCGATTTGGGGAAGATCGTCTCTTTTAGCCTAACCAAACCGTTACTAGTCGCCTCCACAACTTGCCTTGCCGCAGTTTTGGCCGTTGTCATTTATTCGGTGGTTTCTTACAACTTAGTCCGTTTGGAAAACAGACACTTCAGAAAGGACCTGGATGCGCTCAGGGCAAAGCTTGAAACTGCCGAGAAGGACAGGGAAAAGGCATTAGTTCGTATGATGGTGCTGGAGGACAGCGTCAAGCAAGTTGCGAAAAAACCCAGCCCCGCTTCTGACCGGGAGACCAAAGACGTGGCATCGAAACAAACAAAGCCGAGTCCTGCTGCCGTGGCCTCACTGCCCACACGACCCGAGAAAGACAGAACTGCGGCACCCGCTTCCTCGGCGAGGATCCTTGTTAAAGATCTTGAGATTTGGCGGGAGCCTGAGAGCAATGCCTTCAAGTTCCAGTTTGTCCTGAAGAACAGGAATATTGATAGCGAAGGTGATAACGAAAGGAACAGGATTGCGGGGCACACCTTTGTCGTTCTCAGGCCCGAAGAGGGCTCAGGGACGACCCCCAGGACATTCCCGTGGACTCCTTTGAAAGATGGAAAGCCCGGGATCTTTAAAAGGGGGCAGTATTTTTCTATTGTCCGTTTTAAGTTTGTTCGCGGAACCCTGAGAGATGTGGGTGAGATTAATCGTTTCAAAACCGCTACCATATACGTGTATTCGGACACCGGGGATCTCCTGATGGGAAAAGTCTTTGAGGTGGCAAGGATATTACGATCACAAGGTTAGTATGCTTAAATGTTTCCTATCAAAGGTGTTGCCCACCAGAGCGATGGACATCGCGGTATGTTGGATCGTTGTCCTCTTCTTGATGCCCGATATGGGATGGGCCAAGCCGACCCATGAGATCTTTTTCCAGGGCACCGATTATGAACTTCACGTCCACACGATATATGGCAAAGAGCCTGGCAAGACCCTGCTGCTCATAGGCGGTATCCAGGGGAACGAACCCGGGGCATTCCTGTCTGCGGATCTTTATGCAGATATGGCGTTGGCCAGGGGGAATCTTATCGTGGTGCCAAGGGCGAACTTCTATTCCATCTTGTTGAATCGCCGCCAGGTCAATGAAGACATGAACCGGCAATTTGGCAGAAGCTCTGATAAAAACTATGAAGCAAGAATTGTTGCTATCCTCAAGCGCCTCATCTCGCAAAGTGATTGTCTCCTCAATCTCCATGACGGATCCGGCTTTTACTCTGAACGATGGGAAAGCCCCATGAGGAATCCGAAACGTTACGGACAATCAATCATTGCCGATTGTGAGGCCTATACTAATCCCAAGACCAACAAGACCGTCCGTTTGGGGGATATGGCCAGGCATGTCATAGACAAGATGAACTCACACATCAAGGAGGCGAATCATCGGTTTCTTTTCAATAACCATCGTACCAAAGCTCTGGATACCCTTCATCCTGAGCAACGCAAATCAGCAACCTATTATGCCCTCTTTCAATGTGGCATCCCGGCCTTTGGCATTGAGACCAGCAAGTCGCTCCCCCTGGAGACGAAGGTGCGCCACCACAATCTTGCCATCAACGCCTTTATGGAACTGCTGGACATTGTACCGGAAACGCCCGGCATCTACCTGGACCCGCCCCTTATGCAGTACATCGTTATGGCGGTGAATAACAACATCCCCTTTGCCATTCCTAACGGACATACCTTACATCTGCGCCGAGGCGATATTGTCAGCATCTCCCATATCGAGGCAAACTACAAGCGGGGGCTAAGCGCAGACATTCTGGGTTATGGGACTATGAGCGATATGCATAAGCCAATTCCCGTTACGCGCCCGACCCAGGTTATCGTACGCAAGGATCATTACCCGTGTGGTATGATCAATATCATTCTTGACAGCAGCGAATCGCTGGATCACACCGTTTCTGCATTACCAGAGGTCTTGTTCTTCAAAACAAAGATCCATGGTAAAGAGCATCTCTTTATGAACCACGCCCGTGCGAATTTAGTAAAAGGCGACAGATTCGAGTTGGTGGACGTCACTACGAACCTGGCAGCCCCTTCCGAAATCATAGTAAACTTTAAGGGGTATGTGGGAAATAAAAAGAACAATACGGGAGAGGATCGGGGCTATGTGATCCATACCGGCCGCGATCTGTGGAAGCGTTATTCACTCTCCGGGCACGGAAGAGAGTACGAGGTTGTGGTAACGCGTGGCACCACTGTATTGGGGCGACTGTTCGTGGAACTAACCCAGCCGAAACTTGACTATGTGATTCTCCAGGTAAATCATGGTGTCAAGCGGTGTCTCTACCCGGGAGATTCTCTGAGCATTGACCCAAATGACACCGTCAACATCCTTGACATCAAGACCAACATTGAAAAGAACACCGGCGTTCAGGCTTTTGTGAAAGGGGCTGGCACGAAGTTTCGCCTTTTTTCTGAGGGTGCAGCCTTTCCCTGGAGGATTGGGTCAGACCGAATTGGTTCCAGGGATCAGGCATACAACATCGTGGTTCAAAGGGAGCAGACGGCACTCGGTTTGATCGTTCTCAATTTTGACAAAGAGGCATATCATGGCGAAAAAACAAGAAGGCCTTTCCATCATCGATAAAGACTGCTTCGCTGAAGGAACCCTTAACGTAAAGGGAAGATTGATCGTATTGGGCTCACTGAAAGGTGAGCTTCTCGGAAATACGGTGGTTACGGTCAAAGGAAGCCGCGTTGATGCCCTGGCCAAGGTCCGCGAAATGATTATTGGAGGCGAGTTCCAAGGTGATATTACGGTCTATGAGACTTTGAGGATCCTGAGCACGGGTGTCGTTACGGGAAAGATCACGTGCAAGAGCATAACCCTTGATGCTGGTGGCGAACTAAGCGGGAGCGTTAGACCGCTCGATTCAACACAGGGCCCCTCCCGTGAAGACACGGTCCTTGCGGCCGGGGATGTAAGCCCATCTTCGCCCCAGGCTGAGAGCCATATAGAAGGTACAGACCCTTCATTGAAGATTGAAAATTGAAAATTGAGGAAAAGCGTCTAAAGAATCAAGGATTACAGGAACCTTGCGTTTCCCCTTTGAGTGCTCAAACATGGCCTCGAGTTGTTGTGAATCTTGCACAACGTTTAGATATCGGACCTGTTTGCCTAATACTCACCATATGTCAGTCCTGCGAGGATTGATTCGTCATTGAGCCTGGCTTCGATATCTACGCCAAACAAATCGGCTACCGGTTTCAAGATCTCGGGATTGTTTTTCCACACCGTACGACCCACACCCAACACCACATCAATTCCTTTTTTGGTCATCTTGCCCAACGGCTGGCGACATATCCCGACCGGCATGCCAAGGATCGCCATAAGGGTCTTTGTGCCAAGGGGATTTCTTGCACGGCAAGGCACGATCCCATAAGGCGTGTCCTCCTGGGTTTTTACGGTCACAATGCCGAAAAGCGGTTTCAAGGCATCGCGAACCTTCTCTGCCTCGGCCTGATTGCCCTCCTGCAAGAATGTGGTCATGTCATGAACCGCTTTAGGAGCTAAGTTGGAAGCCACCGAAATGACCCCGCTTGCTTTGATGGCAGGATCGGTCATCATGGTGAAGGTCTTATCGTCGTCGCCAGACAGTATGGTGAAATCATTCCCACAGCACTCCCGTGTGCGTTTCATGTTTTCGATGTTTCCTGTAGCCTCTTTGACCGTACTCATATTGGCAAATTGGTTATTGAGTATGGCCAGGTCTTCAGGCAAGAGCTGGGCGCCGGTACGCCCGGGAATAACGTATGGAATAATCTGCATCTGAGGAAATTTGTTTGCAACAGGGGCCACATACTCCCTGCGTATCTCAAGGGAACTGGGCCCATTGTAATAGGGATCTACCAGCAACGCCGCATCAGCCCCCACATGGACTGCATGTTCGGTGCTTTCCATGGTTTCACGGGTATTATTGCTGCCCGTACCTGCAATAGACTGGCATCCTCCTTTGCACTTTTCAACCACCACCCGGATCACCTCATTGTGTTCTTCCCAGTTCAACGTGGGACTCTCACCTGTGGTACCCACTGCCAGAATCCCACTTACACCGCCTGCAATCTGAAACTCGACGAGGTTGCTCAGACCCTCATAATCAACTTCATAATCGTCTTTGAATGGCGTCATCAGTGCCGTGTAACATCCGCTAAACATGGTAACACCTCCTCATGAGCGCCGCGCCTCAACTCTGGTTCAAAGCCACCCTAAGAAATGGCGCGTGCGTTGTCAAGAAAAAAGATGATATGTTTGGACCTGCTCTCACCTGAAAAATCCCCCTAAATCCCCCTTTACAAAAGGGGGACTTCTTCCAGTTCCCCCCTTTGGTAAAGGGGGGTTAGGGGGGATTTTGGCCCGCTTGCGGCGGCTTCCAAAGATCATGAATGTACTAACCTCACAGGTGGATATATTTCAGCACCTCAGCGTAGCGATCAGCTTTTTCGGGTCAAGAAGGATTTCGAAGGCGTGCTTGATGTCGGTCACCACAATGTCGGCCTCCAGTACGGCACGGGTTGTGGCGCCTTCTGCCTGAATGGTGCATATGGAAAGTCTGGCCACGTTGAACATTTCAACGTCAATGTTGCCATTGCCCACACAAACCGTGCGTTCTGCTACAATCGATTCAACCAGGGCCCGTTTCTCCTGGGCTGTTCTGGTTACAACGGGCTCAATCTCTAAAGAACCTACGAAGTCATGTCTGAGAGTCCCCCGTGTGTCGCCAGAAAGGATATAGATTTTAAATCCCCGGGCCTTCAGCTTTTCCAGATAATCAACGACCCCGGGGATGAAATAACCCGATTCGGTTAGTGTCCCATTAAGATCCAGGACCAAGTTTTCCAGCTCCACGGAACCCCAGCCGGGCACAGCAATCGTTTTCATTTTTTTCCTAAGCCCCCTTCCCTTCTTGTTATCAAATGCAATTAATCGTATGGTTGATAAATGTCAACAGATCATGGCCGAGCGAGGCAACCTCCTCTTCCGGCAACACGGCCCGCCCTGGCGCGACACGCTGGCAAGAGGCAATCATGCTTCCCAACCAGGTCTGGGCCAGGGTTGCCTCGGTCCATACAACATCAATTTGGAGCAAGGCAACCGTGCCCGCCCTGCCTGCCCTGGCGCGATACACTCGCAAGAGACTATCACGCTCCCCAACCAGGTCTGGGCCACGGTCTGGGCAGGGTTGCCCGAAAGGGTTTGCTTGGCGAGACGCAACAGCTACCAGAACGTTTTGAGAACTTATGCAGAAAATTGATAACTTACCTATAATACGGGAGGAAGAAATGGACATTATTGTTGAAAACCCAAATCATGTAGACCGTGCAGACATTGTTGTTGGTATACCTTCGTATAATGAGGCCGACTCTATTTCCTATCCCACCGACGTGGCCAGTCGAGGACTGATCAACTATTTTTCGGACAAAAAAGCGGTGATTATCAATGTCGATAATCATTCACCGGATGGAACAAGAGATGCCTTTATGAATACCCCAACAAAAGTTCCCAAGATATATATCTCTACCCCGGAAGGAGTAAAGGGAAAGGGAAGCAATTTTAAGAATTTATTTGAAGCCGCCGTTGAACTTCAAGCTAAAGCGGTGGTGGTCGTGGATGCGGATTTAAAAAGTATTACCCCCCAATGGATTCAATATCTTGCCGAACCTATTTTTGCGGGTTTTAATTTTGTCACACCGATTTACGTCCGCCACAAATTTGATGGTTCTATTACAAATCATATTGCTTATCCTCTGCTAAGAACCCTTTTTGGGCTAAGGGTGAGGCAGCCTATTGGAGGGGATTTTGGGTTCTCCGGAAGAATGGCCAGGGCTTTTTTGGCAGAACAACTCTGGAACGAGAGGATTGCCCATTATGGCATCGATATCTGGATGACAACAATCGCCATTGCTCGACGGTTTAGGGTATGTCAGACCTTTTTGGGGTCTCCCAAGAGTCACCGAGCCAAGGATCCCGCCAAGGATTTAGGGCCCATGTTTACACAGGTCATTATGACCTTTTTTGATCTGATGATCGGGTTTGAATATCTTTGGAAAGATACCACCGAGAGCTGGCCCAGCAGTATCTTTGGCTTTGGCCTCGGTGTATATGAAAAGCCGCCAGAAGTAAGTGTTGATACAGAGGTTCTGTACAAGAGTTTTGTCTCCGGCTTTGAGCGATATGGAGAGATGTGGCAGAAAATTATTCCTAAAACAGAGTTGATAGAAGTTGATAAAACCAGGAAGTTTTCGAAAGAGCAATTTTATTACTCAAGTGATCTCTGGGCCAGGATTCTGTTTAATTTCGCAATTGCTTATCGAAATAATGAAATTCCCCGGGATCAGATCATCGAAGCCATGGTCCCCTTTTATCATTCCCGAATTTTATCATTTGTTAATAAGACAGTTCATATGGATACAAAGGAATGTGAAGAATATTTTGAAAGTATCAACAGAGTATTTGAGAATGAAAAATATTATCTGATAACACGCTGGGATGAAGACCAAAGAAAGCTGGGCCATAAGCTATTCAAGCATTAACAACTATTTAATTTAACCCGGGTTGACCGGTTCAACGTTCACGGTTCCCGGTTGAAGAGCCCTAACCCTTTGATATCAAAAGCATATTGAAGCGCATAGTGCATAGAGCAGAGCGCATAGAGCAACTCCAACAACCCTGGGGATAATTTTTTACGCTATGCGCTATGCCCTATGCGCTATGAGGGATGTCAATAGATTATAAACTTTGAACCGTGAACCCTGAACCGATCACTTTAGATTTAGGGTGAGGGGGAAAACATGCGTCAGCGCTCACTTTTAAAATATTTTCTTGACAGATGGTTTGGCTGATAATATTTATAGTAGCTTTCACAAAACAGGGCAATCATCATGTTTGATAACCTTACCGACAAATTGAACGTTGCCTTCAAAAAGCTCAAGGGCCACGGTAAACTAACGGAGAAAAACATCGAGGCCGGGCTAAAGGACGTTCGCCTGGCCCTTCTTGAAGCCGACGTCCACTACAAGGTAGTCAAGGACCTTGTCGCCGCTATCCGGGAGCGTGCCATCGGCCAGGAGGTCCTGGATAGCCTCACACCAGGACACCAGGTCGTCAAGATTGTTAATGAAGAACTGACCCGGCTCATGGGGAGCACGCACGAAGCCCTGTGCCTGACCGGTCGGCAGCCCGTTGCGGTCATGCTGGTCGGCCTGCAGGGTTCCGGAAAAACCACGACGGCTGGCAAATTAGCCAAATTCCTGATGAGCCAACACCGCCGTCCCTATCTCGTGCCTGCTGATCCTTACCGCCCGGCTGCCATCGAGCAACTCAAGAAGATCGGGAACCAGGTGGGTGCAGAGGTCTTTCCGGCCACCCAGGATATGGATCCGGTGGATATCTGCCGAGATGCCTTACAGCTTGCACATCAAATGGGCGTTGATACTCTCCTGATTGATACAGCGGGACGCCTCCATATCGACGAGGCGCTGATGGCCGAGTTGAGGCGGATCAAGGAGACCGTGCATCCGTCTGACATCCTGCTGGTGGCTGATGCTATGACCGGACAGGATGCAGTGAATATGGCCAGGGCTTTTAATGACGATCTCGACATTGGTGGCGTCATTCTCACAAAGATGGAAGGGGATGCCCGTGGCGGCGCGGCTATATCTATAAAGGCCGTTAGCTCAAAGCCTATTAAGTTCATAGGTGTGGGTGAGAAACTGGACGCCCTGGAGCCCTTTCACCCCGACCGTATGGCATCCAGAGTCCTGGGCATGGGTGATATCCTTTCTCTGATCGAGAAGGCACAGACAAGCATTGACGAGAAGAAGGCCCTGGAACTGGAGGAAAAACTGCGAAAGAGCCAGTTTACCTTAGAGGACTTTCGTGATCAAATGATTCAAATCAGAAGGATGGGTCCCCTGGAGGACCTGCTGGCCATGATCCCGGGGATGGGTAAGCTCAAACAACTCAAGCAGCTCAAGGTGGACGATGGGGAGTTCGTACGCATTACCGCCATGATTGATTCCATGACAGTCGAGGAGCGTCGCAAACACAATATTATAAATGCGAGCCGGCGCAAGCGGATTGCCAGGGGAAGCGGGACAACAGTGCAGGAGGTGAACCAACTCCTGAAAAGTTATGTTCAGGTCCAGAAGATGATTAAAAAATTAAATAAGAGCGGTCTTCGCTCCCTGGGTCGGGGGATGCTGCCGTTTTAAGGAGGGCTAAGAGTCGGATGTCTCTTAAGATTAGATTGGCCAGGCATGGCGCCAAGAAAAGGCCGTATTATCGAATCGTCGTGGCTTCGAGTGACGCGCCTCGCGATGGCAGGTTTCTCGAGTTGGTTGGCAGCTATGATCCGTTGAAGAAACCGGCTGCTGTAACCTTGAAGCACGATCGTGTAAAGGAGTGGATGAAAAAAGGGGCCGTACCCACGGCAACTGTCAAGAGTATCCTAAAAAAAGAGGGCTTGTTTGCAAAAACAGCAGATATCCTCGTTGGACGCGTAACGGATAAGTGAGAGTCATGATAGATTGAGAATAAAGCCTGCAATTGGATACGTATATGAGAACGTTATGGACAACGGTGAACCGTGAACGGCTACTTCTCTTGTAATGCTGTCAGGAGGTCGAGGGATGAAGGATCTAATCAAGTACATAGCCCAAGCGCTGGTCGATTATCCGGAACAGGTAGCAGTTTCCGAAGTGCAAGGCGAACAAACCTCGGTCATTGAACTGAAAGTGGCCAAGGAGGACCTGGGAAAGATTATCGGAAAGCAGGGCCGGACCGCACGTGCCATACGGACCATTTTGAGCGCTGCCTCTGCCAAGATCAAAAAGCGATCCGTGTTAGAGATCATTGAGTAACGTGCCATGCGTGAGGATGCCCTCATCCCCATCGGCAAAGTTGCGGGCACCCACGGCGTCAAGGGCTATCTGAAGGTATCTTCCTACGCCGAATCTATAGACTCATTTGCCCCTGGCAAGGAGCTGTTCCTCAGGCGAAAAGGTAAGCCCATTGTAAGTTTCAGGATAGAATCTGCCCATCCCCATAAACGCGGCATTCTTCTGGCCTTAGAAGGTATAGCCTCGGTTGACGTGGCAAAAGAATGGGTCGGCTACGAACTATGCGTTGATAAAACCACCCTCCCTGAACCTGAAGAAGCCACCTACTACTGGCACCAAATCATCGGCCTGGAGGTCTTCACGGTGGATGACCGCCGCCTCGGACGGGTAGCGGCCATTTTCCCCACAGGGAGCAACGACGTATATGTGGTCCGGGATGGAAAAAAGGAGGTCCTGGTCCCAGCGATCGACTCGGTGGTAGTAGACATCGATCTCACACACGAGATCTTGCGGGTGGACCTTCCCGAAGGGCTGGAAGAAATATTGGCTTGAGCTTATGAACTTTACCGTTCTCACACTATTTCCCGAGATGTTTTCCGCACTCTTGGCGGGAGGAATTGTAAAGAGGGCGATTGACCGGCACTGTATATCGGTTGAGTTGATAAACATCAGGGACTTTGCCAGAGACCGACACCGCACTGTGGACGACCGCCCTTATGGCGGCGGTTGCGGCATGGTAATGAAACCAGAGCCCCTAACAGAGACCATTCGACATGCTAAAAAGAAACATCCTGACGCTTATACGCTTTTGCTCACGCCCCAGGGTCGACCTTTTAACCAAAGGATGGCCCAAAAACTTGCAGGATGTGCCGGCCTCATCTTAGTCTGCGGCCGCTACGAAGGTATTGACGAGCGAGTGCGTGAGCATCTTGTCGATGATGAACTTTCCATAGGGGATTATGTTCTGACTGGCGGTGAACTCGCTGCCATGGTGGCCATCGATGCAGTGAGTCGATTGATTCCTGGCACACTTGGCAGTGATCACTCGGCCCAGGAGGATTCGTTCTCAACCGGGATGCTGGAGCATCCGCAATATACGCGGCCCAGGTCTTTTGAGGGGGCCAATGTGCCGGAATTGCTGCTTTCTGGCGACCACGGTGCCATCAGGCAGTGGCGGCGACAGGCTTCACTGGTTCGCACGGTGTTAAGAAGGCCTGATATACTCATGGACCAGCCACTCACAACGGGCGATATAGAGTTTTTGAAAAAGCTCCAGCAAGATATCAAAACCATCATAGGTAAGCATTCCACAGCGTCTTGACAGACTCAAGCAACGTTTACTTGGCCCTGATACACCATCCGGTGTATAACAAAAACAGCGAGGTGATCGCCTCTGCGGTCAGCAACCTTGATCTGCACGACATATCAAGGGCTGCTAAAACTTATGGCGTGCAGGCCTTCTATATAGTTACACCGCTGGCAGACCAGGGGGAGCTTGTTGAGCGTATTGTGTCTCACTGGACCGAGGGTGTGGGTGCCAGGTACAATCCCCACCGCAGCGAGGCTTTAAGACTGATCAAGGTCGCGGTATCTCTGGATGCTGTCCGGCATGAAATAGCCGGCAACGGTCAGGAAGAGCCGGTAACTGTTGTGACCGATGCGAGGCCCCACCCGCGTAATATCAGTTATGATGCGCTGGCAGACATGTTGAAAAGCGAACGGCCTTATTTGATCCTTTTCGGCACGGGGTGGGGGCTGACGCGAGAGTTTATTGATAAAGCCGACTATGTACTGGCCCCTATTATGGGGCATACAGGATATAATCACCTGTCTGTTCGCTCGGCTGCTGCCATTATACTTGACAGGTTATTGGGTGACACAGATTGAGTGCCTAAAGTGAACTAAAGTGAGCTAAAGTGCCTAAAGCCCGCCCTGGTAATTGGCTGGGCCAGGGTTAAAAGAATAAAAACCAATGCTTACAAAACGTTTCTTTAAGTCCCTGCCCAGACCCGGACTATAGGCTTAGCAGGTTGATTTCTATTTCTCGTTCCCATGCTCTGCGTGGGAACGTATACCACTGGGCGCTCTGCGCCCTTATACGAATCAATATGGACTCATCCCAGGTCGCCCAGAGGCGGATTAGCGTTATGACAGACGCAGAGCGTCCGGGGGATTGGGCCCGCCCTGGCGCTTCCCCTATTGTGGGGTTAGTGAGTCGGTAACCCAGGTCTGGGCCAGGGTTCCGACGCAGAGCGTCGGAACCAGAAGGAAAGTTTCTTTAGGTCGTCAACTTTAGCTCACTTAACTTGGAGGAAGACATGGAAGTCATCAAGGCAATTGAAAAGGAACAAATGCGATTTGACCTCCCGTATTTTAAATCTGGAGATACCGTAAACGTGCATGTTAAAATCAAAGAGGGGGACAAGGAGCGGATTCAAGTCTTTAAAGGCGTTGTCATCAGGAAACGCAAGGGCACCACGAATGCCACGTTCACGGTGCGGAAGGTCTCCTACGGGATTGGGGTGGAGCGCATTTTTCCCCTCCACTCTCCCGGCATTGATAAAATCGAGGTGGTTTCTCGTGGCCGGGTTCGTCGCTCGCGTCTCTATTACCTGAGAAAACGGAGAGGCAAATCGGCCCGGATCAAGGAACTGCGTCCGCATTAGTTCTGAAGAGACTGTTTGTTAGACTCGGTCGGCACGATTTATATGAGCCCAACGGGTTACCTAATGAATCGATTGAATATTGACGATTGACGATTGAATATTCAAAGATCAAGGTCTCCCTCCTCAAATAGTCAATCTTCAATCGAAAATCGTCAATGTTTTTTGGATCATGAATCGTGGACACTCCTCCCAAGCAATTTGAGAGACAGGCCCGCCGGCAGGGATATTCAGAAATCGCTGGCATCGACGAGGCCGGAAGGGGCCCCCTGGCCGGCCCGGTAGTGGCTGCGGCAGTCATGCTCCCCCAAAAGGTTAATCTCCCCCATCTTGATGATTCCAAGAGATTGAGCCCCAAAAGACGAGAACAGCTTTTTGATGCGATTTATGGGCAGGCCGTCTCTGTAGGGATAGGGATTGTTGATCCGCCAGAAATCGATCGGATCAACATCCTACAGGCTTCCCTCTTGGCCATGCGTATAGCAGTGGATAATCTTGAACCAGCCCCGGGTTACTTGCTGGTTGACGGAATCTTTCCGATTAGATCTCGGGTCCCCCAGGAGGTCATCAAACATGGTGACAGGAGGTGTCTGTCGATCGCGGCAGCATCCATCATCGCCAAGGTGACTCGGGACCGACTCATGGGGCGTTACGACGAGGAGTTTCCCCAGTTTGGTTTTGGCAGGAATAAGGGATATGGCACGGAAGAACACCGTGCTGCGATTCGTACTTTTGGGTGTTGCTGGATTCACAGGAAAACCTTCCGTGGCGTTAGGGAATACCTGTAGGACTTTAGATTGCAGATTGCGGATTTAATGACAGCCACACGTCGAAGCACAAAACAGGAACGACACGGAGGTCGTTCCCTACTTGAATCCACATAGTAGGCAGTAGGGAGTAAGCAGTAGGGAGTGAGCAGCAAGAAATCTGCATAGTGCTTACTGCTTACTTGCTAAGTCGAAGCTGGCCAACGCAGATGTTTAGAAAGTCTATTCCAAAATCAGAAGCCCCAGCCGATGACGGGCGGCACCACACTGGTGAAACCGGCGAGTCCCTTGCTGTGAAATTCTTAAAGA